>CAZERK010000215.1:0-2291 GCA_964514515.1 uncultured Planctomycetaceae bacterium | reverse complement strand
TCTATCGTCAGTTGGCCGTCGTGTTGTTCGTCCTGACCGTTCATGCGATCTTCGCCCCGACCGGCATCTGGACGATTGGCTCGTTGAAGGTCGTCCTTGTCTCGGCGGTCTGGTCCTTGTTGTTCGGCGTGGTCGTGCCGACGGCCTGGGCTCGCCATGCCGGCGAAGCCTACCTGGCGCGAACCCTGTCGATCCTGGAAGGCGCACGGCGTCTGAGCGCCCCGCTGCTATGCGCGGCGGACGCGGTCGACGAAGTCGTTCGCCGGCTGGCCGGGGCGCCGCGTGAGGCTGACGACCTCGCGGAAGAGATGGAGCGAGAAATCCTCGATGCCGTCATCCAAGCCGAGACGAGCGGCGCGGTAGACCCGACCGAGAAGGCGATGATCCGCTCCGCCATGGATCTGGACGAGCGATCCGCCGGGGAGATCATGACGCCGCGGACGCGGATGGTGGGCATCGACGCCGGCGCCAGCTACGAGCAGGCGCGCGATCTCGTGCTGACGGCCGGGCATTCGAGAATTCCCGTCTACGAAGGCACGATGGACCGGATCGTCGGCGTGCTGTACGCGAAGGACCTGCTGGGCGTGTCGGCGCCGGCGTCCTTCTCGTTGCGCGAAACGATGCGCGAGGCGACGTTCGTTCCCGAAACGAAGGATTTGGTCTCGCTGCTCCGCGAGTTTCAGACGAATCGCGTGCACATGGCGATCGTGCTCGACGAGTACGGCGGCACGGCGGGCCTCGTCACCATCGAGGACATCCTCGAGGAGTTGGTCGGCGAGATCACGGACGAGCACGATCGGCCGCCGCCTTCGCCGATTGACCGGATCGACGCCCGCATCGTGGACGTCGACGCGCGCGTCCGCGTGGAAGAGGTCAACGAGACCCTGGAGATCTGCCTGCCGGAGGACGAGGCCTACGATACGATCGGCGGCTACGTGTTCAGCAAGCTGGGCCGCATCCCGACGAAGGGCGAGAGCGTCGAGGAGGACGGCGTGCGCATCGAGGTGCTCGAAGCCCAGGACCGCAGCATCCATCGACTGCGGATTCACCTGCGCGAGCCGGTCGACGCAGAAGAGTAAGGCCCGTCACGCTGGCTCGACGACTGCGGCACGTTCGTCTGCGTGAGTCGGTCCGGGAAGGACAACGGCTGTCGAGACCGTCCGACGGTTGCTGCGCATTCGCATGCGTGAGTCGGTCCGGTAGGTGTAACGCCCGGCGAGACGGCGCGGCGATTGTGGAACATCCGCCTGCGCGAGACGGTTGAGGAAGAACAGCATCCGTGGCTCTGATCCGAGATACGGCCATCACGCTGCGCCGGCTTGACTACAGCGAGTCTTCGCAGGTGCTCGCGGTGCTGACGCGGTTCCACGGACAACAGCGTCTGATCGCCAAGGGCATCAAGCGGGGCGGCAAGGGCCGCGTCCCCGTCGGCGTGGACTTGCTGGAGATGGGCGAGGCGGTCTTCTCGCTGCGTCCGGGCAAGGAAGGCAGCCTGGCGACCCTGACGGAATGGCAGCAACTCGACCGATTCTCGCACCTCCGACGGGACCTGACGGCCTGCTATGCGGCGCAGTACGCGGCGGACGTGACGTCCGCGCTGACCGAGCCGCACGACCCCCACGCCGCTCTGTTCGACGGCTTGCGAGACCTGCTGACGGCCTTGGACGGTGCCGCGGGCGTCAGCGCGTTGTCACATCTTGACGCCTATTTGTGGCGGCTGCTCCTGGAGATCGGCCTCCGCCCGGAATTGGGGCGTTGCATGAACTGCGGCCAGCCGACGGCCGCCGCCCGGGAGCCGCTGTTCTTCAGTTCGCGCCAGGGCGGCGCCGTCTGCCGGGACTGCGAGCCGGCGATGGTGGAGAAGCGACGGATGCGTCCGGCGTTGGCGGCCGCCATTTCTTCGGGCGAGTTCGGCGAGCCGGCAGCGGCCAAGGCCGCGTTCGAACTGCTCGACTATCACCTGACGGAGACGCTGGGGCGGCCGTCGAAACTCAGCCGCTTGATGCGAGACCTCGTGCGAGGCTGACGCTTTGCTCCCGAGTTGCGTCGCCCCCTCACCCTTACCCTCTCCCCCGACGGGGGAGAGGGAATCGGAGGCGTTTCGCGCACGGCAACGCCCCGCCGGCCAAGGCTGGCGGCTCTCAACGCGGGTTGAGGCATCACGACAGGGCCGCGCGGACGGCGGACAGGGCTCGGTCGATGCCGTCGGCCGGGATATCGAGGTGCGCCACGGCGCGGACCTGGGTCGGCTTCGGCGGGCCGCTGCTCCGGACGCCCGACCCGGCCCGCCG
>CAZERK010000214.1:3804-6273 GCA_964514515.1 uncultured Planctomycetaceae bacterium | reverse complement strand
GCGTAATCACCGTCGAGGTCGCCGCGGGAGGGGCAAGAACCTCCTCCCAGTGCATCGAAGAACAGTCCGGTTTGCGGCCCGCTGGCGATGCGCAGAATCCGGACGTAATGAACGCGCGTCTCGAACAAGCCGGCGAAATCAAACGCCTCCTGCCGCAGATACCCCGGTGTGCCCCCGCCGATGGCGCCGACGACCACGTACTCCGTCCCGTCGACGCTCGCGGAAACCTCTGCCTCGGCGGAGGGTCCGCCATAGAGGTGAATCCAGAGGTCATCGCCGGGGAGGTCCGGAAGGCCGGCTTCCCAATACGCCGTCACGTACTCGCCCGCGAACGTGGATCGCCAGCCTGCCACCGTGTCCTGGTCGACCGCGTCCCAGGCGTACCCGTTTCCGTTGACGTCCGCGTCGGGCGGGCCGGTCAGCCACCATTCGGTGGTGACATCCATCAAAACGCCGCCGTAGTTCTGGATGTTGGCAGAGTAGTCGATGACCTCGTCCGCCCAGTTGACGTCGTCAGCCACCGATGCCGTCGCGGGAATCCCGATCAACCATGCAAGAGCCGCGAGAATCACGATGCGTCTTCTGTCCATGCGTTCGTCTCCTTTCCCGCGGCGCTCTCCGCGGAAAAAACAAAGGGAGCGGTCGAGCGCTCTGAACTCGACGGCTCCCTGGCTGGCTTGAGGCTGGCTGGGTTCTCTCTGCTTCAGCGGACCGCGACCACCCTTCGCAAGGGTGCATCATCGCGATACGCCCCGATGCTCACGTTACTTGTTCAAGATGAGCCTCCCGTTTCTCGTGATCAGGAGTCGATAGAGCAAACCTTGATGCCTAATTTGGATTTCCCGGCGCCCGTCGAACAGGCGCGCGGAGTCGATAACAGGCGTTGGCGCCGATGCGCTCCTGTCCGACGCCGGCCGTTCGCTCGGCTGGGTGCTGGGTCGATCCACGGTCACGAATCCCGATCGAAGTACGCTTCCATCCGGTTCCGCCACGCGGTCCGCACAGGGGCGTCCGGCAAAGCCTCGTCCTGGGGCGGCGGACTCGCGGTCTCGGCAAGCACGCGCTTCAACTCCGCGGGAAAGGCCAGGAAGACCTGATCGACCACCTGGCCGTCTCCCCCGCGCCGCTGCGCCTCGATGACCACGCACGCGCCCTGGTCGATGATCTTCAGATCGTTCACGAAGAAAGCAGCCTGCGCCATGCTCGACGCCCTTTCTCGCCTCGACGCAACAGCCGCGACGACGGCCGCATCGCGTCTCGATTTCGCTTGCTCGCCGTGCCGTCCGCGTCAGACCGGCCGCTGCCCGCAACCATCCGGACCGCACGCACAAACGCCCGCACGACGCCCCTCGGCCGTCAGAAGACTCGGCAGCCGATCTGGTACACGGCGAGCGACGCGACGTACGCCAGGCCGGTCATGTACGCGAACAGAAACGCCGGCCATCGCCAGGAGTTCGTCTCGCGGCGGACGACCGCGAGCGTACTGACGCATTGGCACGAGAGCATGTAGAAGACAATCACGCTCACGCCGACCACCGGCGTCAACACCTTTCGCCCGTCCGGCCACGTCGCCGCCGCGAGCCGATCGCGCAAGGCGGTCGATTGCGCGTCCGCCTCGCCGACGGCGAACGTGACGCCCATCGTGCTGACGAAGACCTCTCTCGCCAGAAACGAGCTCAACACGCCCACGCCGAGACGCCAGTCGTAACCCAAGGGCCGGATCGCGGGCTCGATCGCACGGCCCAGTTGTCCGATGTAGCTGTGCCGCAGTTGCTCGGCCGCAAGGAGCCTCTCGCGCGCCTCGTCATGATCGGCGGTCAGGCCTGAAGCCGACAGCCTCTCCAATGCGGCGTCCGGCAACTCGTCCTCCTGCAAGCGCGGGAAGTAGCTCATCGCCCAAACCAAAACGCACGCGGCGAAGATGATCGTGCCGGCGTGCGTCAGAAACACGCTTGTCCGGTCCCACGTCATGCGCAACACCTGGCCGATGCGCGGCACGTGATACGGCGGAAGCTCCATGATGAACGTCGGCCGAGGACCGGCGAAGAGGCTCTTCTTCAGAATCAGCCCCATCAGCAAGGCCGCGACGGTGCCGCATACATAGATTCCGCACAGCACGCCGGCCTTCAGCCAGGTCCGGTCGCCGAACACGGCAGAGATGACAATCAGATAGACGGGCAGGCGGGCGGAACAACTCATCAACGGCGCAATCAGGATTGTCGTGAACCGGTCCCGACGGTCCGCGATCGTGCGCGTCGCCATGATCCCCGGCACGGCGCAGGCGTAGCAGGACAACAACGGGATGAAGCTCTTGCCGGCCAGTCCGACTCGGCTCATCAGCCCGTCCATCAGGAACGCCGCCCGCGCCATGTAGCCGAAGTCCTCGAGCAGGATGATGAAGAAGAACAGGATGACGATCTGCGGCAGGAACACCAGCACGCCGCCGACGCCGCCGATCACGCCGTCGAC
>CAZERK010000214.1:1667-3794 GCA_964514515.1 uncultured Planctomycetaceae bacterium | reverse complement strand
TAGCCGCTGTCCTCCAGGGCCGCCAACATGACGAACAGCAGGCAAATTTGCGGAACGAAGATCACGACCGCCCCGACGCCGGCGATCACCCCGTCGGTCAGCAGCGACCGCAGCGGCCCCACGGGCATCGCCGCCTCGACCCAACGGCTCACCGCTTCCTGGCCCGTCTCGATCAACGCCATCAACGGCTCGGCGCCGGAGAAAATCAACACGAACAGGAAGAAGGCGAGAACGGCGAACGTGAGCAGGCCCAGGACGCGGTGCGTCAACACGGCGTCCAGACGGTCGCTCATCGAGGCGCCTTTCGCGAGCCCGCCCGCGCTCGATGGCGCCGTCGTCATCGCATCCGCGGCGAGCTTCGATATCCAGGCATATCGAGCCTCGATCGCAGCCGCCGCCGCATCGTCGCTGGAGGCCTCCAACTCCCGGGCGATCGCCTTCAACTCCTCCGCGTGCTCGGGGCAGAGCCTTGCAAGAAATCGTTCGGCCGACTTGCGGCACGGCGCCTCGCCCGACAAATAATCCGACAGCCACAACAACGCCCCGCCGTGAACGGCGTGCGGCGGCGTGCGACCGGCCTCCTTCATCACGACGGCGGCGAGACCGACGGCCCGTTCGAACGCATCGCTCAGTCGCCACGTCCTGGGAGGCGGGACGTACTGTGCAATAGCCCCGAGCGCCTCTCGGAGGGCGCCGATCCCCTCGCCGCGATGGGCGACCGTGGCGATGACCGGTACGCCGAGCTTCGCGGCCAGGACGTCGCAATCGACGTGGACGCCGTGATCCTCCGCCACGTCGACCATGTTGCACGCAATGACGACCGGCGTGCCAAACTCGATGATCTGAGACGCCAGATAAAGGTTGCGTTCGAGGTTGCTCGCGTCGATCACCAACAGCGCGCCGTCGGGACGCGGGACGCCTTCGATTCGCCCCAACAGCGCGTCCCGGGCAACCTCCTCGTCGGGTGATCGAGCCGACAAGGCATAGACGCCCGGCAGATCGAGCAGCGCAATCTTGGTGCCAAGCAGCCGACCCTCGCGCCGCTCGACGGTCACGCCCGGATAATTGCCGACCTTCTGGCGCAGACCCGTCAGGGCGTTGAAGATCGTGGTCTTTCCGCAGTTTGGATTGCCGGCGATGGCGATGCGCTTGATACCGGCAGCAACCGCCGCAGTCGCTGCCGACGGACCGCTGGTCATCCACAGCCCTCGAGAAGAATGCGGGCCGCTTCAGACCTGCGCACGCTCAACCGGTAGCCTCGGACCTGGAGTTCGATCGGATCGCCGAACGGCGCCGCGCGGATAAGCTGTACCGGCGTACCACACGTCAGGCCCATCTCGAGCAGACGATGGCGGATTTCGGCGCTGCCGCCGACGGATGATATTCGTCCAGTACCTCCGGGAGAGAGATCCGCGAGCGATAGAGCGGCGTTCGTCATACGTTCGTCCCCGCGAACAAACTCGTTGATGAATCGAGCCGGTGGGAGCCTCGTTTAACTGCAATTGAGACTCATTCTCAATAAGAGTAACACACGAACAACGCACTGTCAAGGACACATTTGGACCTTATGAGCGACGACTCCACGATTCCTGACTGTCGCACGAGCCTCGCGCAGCTTGACACAACGTGTTATCGGAACAAATGTTATTGGCTGATTATGTCCCGGAGGGATAATGTGGGCGCGGCACGCTTCCGGGGCCGCTGGTAGCGCCGCGGCGGGCTTCGGCCGACCCCTCCATGCCGAGGAGCTTCAGCTTCATCACGCGGCCGACCTTGAATTTGACGGTCCGCTTGGAAGGCACCTGAACCCTCTCAAGCGTCTTCGGGTTCTGGGCGACACGGGCAGATCGCACCCGACTCTCGAACACGCCGAAATCCCTGAACTCCAAACGATTGCCGCTGCCAAGCTCGTTCATAATGTCGTCAAGGAAACTCTGGATGATCTTCTTGACCAAGACACGCTTCGTGCCGGTTCGATCTGCGATGCGATCGATGAGTTCCTTCTTCGTGACGGTTCCCATAACGACACCCCGACAGCTTGGCCTAGGTTTCGTTCCGAAACACCCAACCGACAGGCCTCGAATCCGGGGCCGCGATCGTGCCGGCCGGTCGACCCGGGAGAGGGGG
>CAZERK010000214.1:0-1657 GCA_964514515.1 uncultured Planctomycetaceae bacterium | reverse complement strand
GTCCTGCAAGGGCGATCGCTGCCTCCAAGAATCGTGCCATCGACCACAACTCCTTGCCATAACCGAAGATGCGGACGGGATCACCCATTCAAACACCCTGAGGCGACAAGGGCGAACATCCATAATATCATAAGGTTTAACGAGTTATGCGCCTTCTCACGGGGCCGAAACCTCATCGCACCAACGCATCCGCGCCGTCTGCAGCCACCTGAAAGCGTCGCCGGCCGAGATCAAGGCCTCATGAGCATCGCGACTCCCACACCTCTTTCTCCAGCCGGTCCAGAAACTCCCGCACGCTCGCCGGGTCCACGTAGTCCTCAAAGTACGTCAGAGCAATGGACATGCGACCCTGGTACGTCGAATCCGCCACGATCCAACCCGGATGACAGTTCATCGGTCCGACCGCCGCCAAGTTCGTCACCGCGGCAGGACCCAGACGGGTCACGCGATCATCAAACTTGAAGCTCGTGCAGCCCGCTGCTCCGCGCGGCGCCCGATGGTCCACGAGGAATCGCACCCACGAAAACGGCCACCGCTGCTTCGCGCGGAGCATCTCCCAATTTGCCTCGTCGCGATGACGGCTTATGTAACGCGCCAACTGTCGCGCCGCCGCGCGATCCGCCGACTCCCAATCTCGCAGCTCGCTCGACTTGAACACAATCCAAGGAATCGTCAAGTAATTGCCATGAACGCCGGGCCTGTCTGCTTCGCGCGGCACGGGCAGCGCTTGCGAAAACAGGTAATGACTGCGGGGCCGCCCTCGCTCCGTCGCCATCGCCAAGTACGTCCGGGCGACGCGCGCTGACGCGCCGCGGCCTCGAAGCGCGATCGTGTCGAGGCATCGTACGTGCGAATCTCGAAGTTCACGCGGCGGTCCTGCCTGGCTGGCCTCGCGACCCGTCGGGGCTGTCGAAAGCTGTCCAGATAGGCATGGCGCAAACGACCTTGCCACGTGCGCCATAAAGACTTGAAGCGGTTGCAGCGGTACGGCGGCGGCGCACGGCCTCGCGGATCGCGAGGGAGTGCCGCTTTCTCGGCACTCATCGCGGCGTGCAACTCTCGGAGCAGGAGATGGCCGCCTTCCAGGTCCATGAGAGGGTGCGCCCAACGCAGCGCCACCCGGTGCCGCTCCTCAGCCCATCGTACGTGCACCAAGCGGACTTGCGGTCCTCGTGTAAGGTCGATGGGATCATCCAGCGCCGCTCGCAGGGGCTCCATCTTCTCGTCGGGGCGGTCGCGGAGATCGTGATACTCGTATTCGACCGCCTGCTCGAAAGCGACGGTGCGATCGACGTGCCAGTAAGCCCGCCGCCGCAGCAGCGGGCTAAAACGGATGTGTGCGGACAGGGCTGGATACTCGCTGCCGAGCCGCCGCGCCGCGGCCGCGAGTTCGTCCGGTTCGAGCGGTCCCTCGACGTCCGCGACGAGCATCACGCTCAGGCCGCAATAGCCTCGGCAGCGAAGCGACTCGTGCGTGGCGAGGAGGATATGGTCGACGGGATTGAGCGGATACGACAACGGATCGGTGAAGAATGCCGGCGGATCGTCCACTGTCTTCTCACGAGTTTGGCAGTTGTGCAGTCCTCGCCATCTGAAACCAAGACGGCGCGGTCGGCAGCGGCGTTCGTTCTCTTACTGGTGCGAGATTCCCATCTCG
>CAZERK010000213.1:1854-6334 GCA_964514515.1 uncultured Planctomycetaceae bacterium | reverse complement strand
GAGCCGCAGGATAGTCCAAGGCCGACGACAAGGCAAGAATCAGTAGTGACCCCTTAATTTCCCCCAACGACGTGAACAAACAGCGAGCTTGTCGCGGCCGGCTGCTCGACGTGCGCCCCCGCCGAAACGACGATCGTATCGCCCGCCTGCGCGAGGCCGCGCTGCCGCAACATCCGATCGACGTCCGCGAGCATCTCAGCCGTGTCGGGCCGTCGATCCAACCGCGCCGGCAAGACGCCGTAGTACATCGCCATCCGCCGACAGACGCGCTCGTCCGGAGACAAACCGACGATCGGCCGGTTCAGGCGGCATTTGCTGATCAACCGGGCTGTATTGCCCGTCTCCGTCCAGACGGCTGCCAGCTTGGCGTCGAGTTCCTCGGCCAGAAGGCTGGTCCCGTGCGCGACGGCCGTCGTCACCGGCCACCGAAGCGCCCGAGCCTGCACCGAAGCCGCGGCCTTCGTCTGCGCCAGAAACGCCTCCGTCCGCCGAGCGATTTCGTTCATCATCCGCACGCTCTCGATGGGATAGCGACCGACCGATGTTTCTGCGCTGAGCATGACGCAATCGGCGGCGTCGAGGATCGCGTTGGCGACGTCGCTGACCTCGGCCCGGGTCGCGGTTGGCTGCTGTACCATCGACTGCAACATCTGCGTGGCGATGATGACCGGTTTGCCGGCCCGCTGGCATTTGACGGCGATCTCCTTCTGCACCAGGGGCACCTGCGTTAGGTCCATCTCGACGCCCATGTCGCCGCGCGCGACCAGCACGACGTCCGCCCCGTCGATGATCTCGTCGAGTCGCGAGACCGCCTGGGCCGTCTCGATCTTGGCGACGACGCCGCAGCCGCTCCCGTCGCCCGGCAGGAGGGATCGCAGGATCTGAAGGTCTTCCGCCGACCGCACGAACGACAACGCGAGATAGTCCACGCCGTGCTCAACTGCCCAGGCCAAGTCCTGCCGATCCTTCTCCGTCAAGGCCGGCATGGCCAGATCGCTGTCTGGCAGGTTGAGGCCCTTTCGACTGGCGATCCGCCCGCCGACTTCGCACACGCACCGCAGACGGTCGCCTGCGGCCTCCTGAACGCGAAGTCGGACCGCGCCGTCGTCGATCAGGATGCGATGGTCGAGGGCCGCCTCCCGCACCAGCTCCGGCCGGCTTGTCGATATCCGCTCCGCATTACCGACGACGTGGTCGCGAACGATGTCCAGACGGTCGCCCGGTTTGATCTCGAAACCGTCGTCCTCGACCGGATCGACCCGGATTTTGGGTCCGCACAAGTCCGCCATCACGGCCACGGTCGCCCCGTTCTGCCCGGCCGTCTGCCGGATGCGTTCCAGGACGCGGCCGTGCCCTTCGAGCGTACCGTGCGAGAAGTTCAGGCGGAACACGTCCACGCCGGCGTCGATCAGTTCGCCGATCCGTCGCGAGGATTCCGTGGCCGGCCCGACCGTTGCAATGATCTTCGTGCGGATCATCGCGCTGCTCCTTGCGTAGGCTATCCGACGTTCGTTCTTGTGATGGCCCGATGCCCGGCGCCGATGCGCCGCGCGTTGAGAGCCGCCGGCCTTGGCCGACGGGTAGCTGCAAGACGCACGCTGTAACTTATTGCGTCGCCCACCCGCCGCGGGCGGGCGGGCTCCGGGGGCGATGCTACGTCCGCCGGTCCGCGTTTCCCTTCGGGTCGCGGCTAAGCGAGGCTGGCGCGATCACCGCTCGTGCCTTCGCTCTAGCGCCGCAGGAAGAACTCCATCAACTCGTGGCCCTTGTCGATGTGCAGGTCGCTCTGCTCGGCGACGCGCTCCGAAAATCGGTCCACGGCCAACACGTGAGGCACGTCGCTGCCTGCCATGCAGAACGGCACCGGCGTCGACGTGTGCGTCTTGACCGTCACGGGCGTCGGATGGTCGGGCGACACGAGAATCCGCCAACGATCGTAACCGCGCAGCTTCTCCAGCACCGGGCCCACGATCAACTTGTCGATCTTCTCCAAGGCCTCGATCTTCGCCCCGGCGTCGCCCATGTGCCCGGCCTCGTCGGGCGCCTCGACGTGAACGGTCAGCAGGTCAAACTCGTCGAGCGCCGTGACGGCCGCCCGCCCCTTGGCCGCGTAGTCCGTATCCAGATAGCCCGTCGCGCCGGGAACGTCGATGATCGTCCAGCCCAGCAGCTTGCCGAGCCCGCGGATCAGATCGACCGCGGCGATCACGCCGCCCCGCACGCCGAACCGTTGACGGAAACGCGGCATGATCGGTACGACGCCCTGTCCCCAGAGCCAGATGTCGGTCGCCGGGGCCTCGCCGAGGTCTCGTCGAACGTGGTTGACGTCATGGGACGAGACGACGTCGTGCGCCTGCTCCATGATCCGCCTGATCCGCTCCGATCCCTTGCCCTTGGGCAGATACTCGGCCGCCGGCTCGCCCGGAATATCGTGCGGCGGCATGCACGACGCCCCCAGCGTCGCCGTGTCGGCGATCACCATCAGGTTTCGATAGGAGATGCCGACGTGAAACCGAACGCCTTCCGTCCCCAGCGCCGCGTTCAACGCGGAGATGATCGGCTCCGCCTCCGTCGTGCGAATATGCCCGGCCGTGAAGTCCTCCATCTTCCCGTCCGCGATCGTCACGAAGTTGCAGCGGAAGACGACGTCGTCCGGCTGCGTCTGGATGTTCCGAGCGATGGCTTCAATCGGCGCTCGGCCGCTGTAATGCTGGGTCACGTCGTACCCCAACAGCGACATCGTGGCGACGTCGCTGCCCGGCACGTAGCCCTCGGGCACGGTCCGCACCGTGCCCACGCGACCGGCCGCGGCGACGGAATCGATGTTCGGGATATGGGCCACCTCGAGCGGCGTTCGCCCGCCGAGCGCCTCGGACGGCTCGTCTGCGGCGCCGTCCGGCAAGATGATGACGTACTTCGTGTTCACGCTCGCCGATCCGCTCCTGCGTTTGTCATGGTCTTTCCAAATCGCCGTGCTCGATCTTGCGAGCAGATCGTAGCGGCCGAGCACCCGCTCGGCCGTTGCGGAGCACCGCAGCCGGCGCATTCTACGGCCGACCAGGAGGTTGGCCGTTACCTGTGCGCCCGCGAATTGCGCACGGTGATTTAGAAAAGCGATGCATGCGGCAACCGTCTTTCACGGACTGCCGCCCGCAAGACGCCTGTTCCTTCTCGACGGAGGCGCCGACTCCATGCTGTCTAGCTGTTGCGGCCGACCCAAATCAGTACGTCAGCGTGTGGCACAGGCTAACAGCCTGTGCACGCGCCGGCTATTAGCCGGTGCCACGCAATAAGAAGCAGACAGCGGAACTGACTACGCTATCGCCGCGCCGACGCAGCCGCGGCGACGATCTCATCAAACTCGTGCTCGCGGATGGTCCGCAAGTCGAAGATGACGGCCTCGTCGTGCAACCGCGGCAACACGCTCGGCCGTCCCAGCCGCAGGCGTTGGGTCAGCGCGTCCAACGAGCCGCCGCCCGCGGGCCGCCACCGAACGATGACCGTCGGCAGCGGCCAGGCAGGCAGCGAACCGCCGCCCGCGAAGCTCTCGTCTTCGGCCACCTCGAACGCATCTTGCGGCAGCGCCCTTCGCAGACGGGCCGCCAGCTCCCCCGCCCGACCCCGCAGCCGGTCGACGGATTCGGACAGGCTCGCCAGGATGGGAATCCGCTGCTTGACGGTCTCCGGCGAGAAGTATAGCTCCAGCGTCGCCTCCATCGCCGCGATGGTCAGCTTGTCGATCCGCAGCGCCCGGGCCATCGGGTTCCCGCGCAGCCGGTCGAGCACGCTTTTCTTGCCCAGGATGATCCCGGCCTGCGGCCCGCCGAGCAGCTTGTCTCCGCTGAACGATACGACGTCGCAGCCCGCCCTGAGGCTCGCGACCACCGTCGGCTCCTGCGCCGCCGACCAGATCGGGTCGTCCAGCAGCGCTCCGCTGCCGAGATCGTCGAACATGAGCAGGCCCCGGCCGTGGGCCAGCGCCGCCAGCTCCTCGATTGAAGGAGACTGCGAGAACCCGACCACGCGGTAGTTGCTCGTATGCACGTGCATCAGCATGGCGGTCTGGTCGCAGATCGCCTGTTCGTAGTCGCGCAGGTGCGTCTTGTTTGTCGTGCCGACGTCTCGCAAGATCGCCCCGCCGGCCGCCATGACTTCCGGCATCCGGAACGAGCCGCCGATCTCGATCAACTGCCCGCGCGAGAGGACGACTTCGCGCCCCTTCGCCAGACAATGCAGGACCATCATCGTCGCCGCCGCGTTGTTGTTGACGATCAACGCCGCCTCGGCGCCGGTCAACCTTCGCAGCAGGCTCTCGATGTACTGTCCGCGCTTGCCGCGCCCGCCCGTCGCCAGGACGACTTCCAAGTTGCAGTAGCCGCGGGCCACCTCGTTGATCCGTTCGACGGCGGCCTCCGACAAAACGCTGCGGCCCAGGTTCGTGTGCAGCGCGACGCCCGTCGCG
This sequence comes from uncultured Planctomycetaceae bacterium, assembly GCA_964514515.1. Classification (GTDB taxonomy): domain Bacteria; phylum Planctomycetota; class Phycisphaerae; order UBA1845; family UTPLA1; genus CAZERK01. Next base: position 1,872 of record CAZERK010000213.1, on the reverse strand, counting down.
TTGATGACGCGGACCAGG
>CAZERK010000213.1:0-1844 GCA_964514515.1 uncultured Planctomycetaceae bacterium | reverse complement strand
GGACCAGGCGGTTCGCCCGTTGCGATTCGATGATCGCCCTCGCCCGTGCGACGAGCGACGCCGGATCCGCCGCTACGCCTTCGCCGCCGCCCTCCTGCAAACGCGATCGGGCTTCGGCCAGCGCGTCCCGCAACGCCTCCGTGACGAGGATCGTCGATTCAGCGGCCAAGGCATCCGAGGCCTCGGCGGCCTTGAGCAGCACCGTCATCGACGGCAATCTCGAAAGACCCGTCTGATCCGCCCGGCTCATCGCGCCCCCTCCTGCAACACGCGCTCGTCGCCGACGCGCTTCGTGAACTGGACTCGATCCAGGTACTCCAGCAGCGGCTGCACGACGCGCCGGCTGAGCTTGAGCGCGTCGCGGACTTCGGCGAGCTTGAACGCCCGTCCGGCGCCGAGCGTTCGCACCGTTTGTTTCAACTGCTCGATGGCCGCCGCCGAGATGTAGCATTGCGGAGCGAACAACAAGAGCCGCCCGTCGCATTTGGCTACGTCTTCCAGCATCTTCGACCGCTGCTTTGACAAGGCGGCCGTCGTCTTCAACGCCGTCCAGGCCGGCGGATCGAAGCCCGCCGCCTCGATCTCCGCCACGAGCTTGTCGAGCAACGCCGCGTCCTCCGGCGACATCGCCGGCCGGAACGCGCGATGGGCGACGTACGGCCCGCGGGCGACGACCGACCCCGCAGCCTCCAACTGCGACAGGATCACCTTGCCGCAGCCGGGTGCGCTCCTCGCCTCGATCCAACCAACGAATCGGTCGCGCAGCACGCCGGGCTGCGTCGGACTGATGGCGTGATGACGCTGCAGATGCGCCAAGGCCCTGTCTCGAATCGCCTCCACGACGCCGCGGTGTACCTGCCGCCCCCCCGGCAGCGACACGAACGCTTGCTCCTGCTGCAGCCGATCCCGAAGCTGCCCAATCTCCGGCGGCTCCACGCCGATCTCGCACGCCAGACGCACGTCCTCCATCGGCTCGAACCCCGCCCGGCGGATCGCCTCGTCAAAACGCACGAATGGATCGGCCGACTCGCATCGAAGGATGGCTTCCAACTCGTCCGGGTGACTGGGACGCACGCGACGCGACACGGGCCGCACGACTCGGCCTCCGCCGAGCGTCGCCTCCGCCGTCTCGCTCCGGACGATGTATCGTTCTCCGAACGCCGCGACGACCGGCCTCGCGAAACGCAATTGGACGATCGCCTCCTGTCCCGGATCGATCCGCGCCGCCCCGACGACGACCAACATCGCGATCGCTTCCGACGTACCCATCGACACGCGGACGCGGCGATGCGTCTGCAACGGCTTGTCGAGGCGCGCCAGCAGCCGCAGCCGGGCATCGACGTACCGGGAAGGCGTCAAGTACCCCGGCGTCGCCAACTGCATCCCACGATCCAGCGCCTCTCGGTCCACGCCGGTCAGATTCAAGGCTGCCCGCTGCCCGGCCCCGGCCTTCTCCACGGCCGCCCCATACGCCTGCACCTCACGGACCTTGCCCGTCAGGCCGGCCGGCTGCACGTCCAGCACCGTCCCCAGTTCAACCCGTCCGGACAGAACCGAACCCGTCACGACGGTCCCGCGGCCGCGAATCGCGAACACGCGATCGATCGCCAGTCGGAAGATCGATCCGGTCCCGCGCGGCGGCAGCTTCTCCGCCAACTCGGCCACCGTTCGACGAACCTCGTCCAGGCCCTGTCCCGTCTTGCTGGAAACCGGGACGATCCGCCAGCCCGCGATCACGGTGCCGGCCGCCAGGGCCGCGATCTGCCGGCGAACCTCCTCGATCCGCTCCGCCTGAACGAGGTCGACCTTGCTCATGGCAACCAGCCCAGTCGAGACCCCAAGCA
>CAZERK010000212.1:5815-6339 GCA_964514515.1 uncultured Planctomycetaceae bacterium | reverse complement strand
TGCCAGACGGTTCTAGCCCGCGGCGTCAACGACGACGTGGAGACCATGAGGCGGCTCGTGCAGGGCCTGCTGAGGATTCGCGTGCGGCCGTACTACTTGTATCAATGCGACCCCATCTCCGGCTCCGCGCACCTGCGGACGTCGGTCGAGAAGGGGTTGGAGATCATCAACGGCCTGCGCGGGCATACGACCGGATACGCCTGTCCGACGTACGTCATCGACGCGCCGGGCGGCGGCGGCAAGATCGCGCTGGGATCCGACAACGTCGTCGGGCGCGACGGCGATGACCTGCTGCTCCGCAACTACGAAGGCCGTGTCTTCCGCTACCCCGATCCGCCGGTCAAGGGAGCGTGAAGCATGGACATGAAGATCCTGGCCGGATGCGCGAAACGCGCAACGTTGGGCGGAACGGGCTGCTTGGGCCGTGCGCCGGCGCCTATTGCGGTATCCTGAACTGCGGACTCCGGAGCCTTGCGATGCGCGTTGGGCTGCCCTACGGCCTGCGGACTGCTTTCCTCGCGGCG
>CAZERK010000212.1:0-5805 GCA_964514515.1 uncultured Planctomycetaceae bacterium | reverse complement strand
GAGGAAACCGCCGAGTTCGATCGGCCTGACACGATCGACGCGATCGAGGCGGCTCTGCGCGAACTCGGTCACGAGGCGGATCGCATCGGCCACGCGCTGGCGCTCGCGGCCCGGCTGGCTGAGGGGGAACGGTGGGACCTCGTGTTCAACATCGCCGAGGGGCTCGAGGGCGTCTCTCGCGAGGCACAGGTCCCGGCGATGTTGGAGGCGTATCAGATAGCCTATACGTTCTCGGACCCGCTCCTGTTGGCGCTGACGCTCGACAAGGCCCTGACCAAACGCGTCCTGCGCGATCTGGGCCTTATGACCGCGCCGTTTGTCGTCGTCGAATCCGTTGACGACTTGGCTCGGTTCGACCTGCCGTTTCCCGTGTTCGTCAAGCCGCGGGCCGAAGGGACGGCCAAGGGCATCGACAGCCGGTCGAAGGTGGATTCCCTCGTCGCGTTGAAACCGGTCGTCCAGCGGGTTCTCGACGATTTCCGACAACCCGCCCTGGTCGAGACCTATCTCGGAGGACGCGAGTTCACCGTCGGGGTGACGGGCACGAGCCGCCACGCGGAGGCGATCGGGACGATCGAGATTGTCCTGTTGGACGGCGCGGAGCCGCATTCCTATACGTACGTCAACAAGGAGCAATGCGAGGAACTCTGCCAGTTCCCGCTGGCGCCGCCGGATTGGGCCGCGCAGGCGGAGGCGTTGGCGTTGGCGGCTTGGCGGGGGTTGGGGTGCCGAGACGCCGGTCGCATCGACTTGCGGGCCGACGATGAGGGGAGGCTGCACATCCTCGAGCTGAATCCGCTGCCGGGCCTGCACCCGTCGCATTCCGACCTGCCTATCCTCTGCACGGCCGTCGGCATCCCGTATACGGAACTCATCAGTCGGATCGTGGCGTCGGCGGCGTGCCGCGTCCAGGAGCCGGACGCCAGGCTCGGCCGGCTCGCGACGCAGCGGCCCGCGCGTCGGCCGTCCCCGGCTGCGCGATTTCGAATCGGGCCGCGATGATGCGTGCGGTACTGCTCCACGACGATCTCCCGGACGGTGCCCGGGCGGACGAACTGGACGTGTTCGCCCAGGCCGCCGAGGTCGAGCCCGTTCTCCACGCGATGGGGTATGCGACGTCGCGACTGCCGTTCACGCTCGATCTGCGCGCGGTCCGCGCCGAACTGGAGGCGAGACGGCCGGACGTCGCGTTCAACTTCGTCGAGGCCGTGGACGGCAAGGGCCGTCTGCTTCACCTGTCGGCCGCCTTGCTGGATGCGATGGGGATTCCCTATACCGGAGCGTCGGCCGAAGCGCTACTGCTGACGACGCATAAGCTGCTGGCCAAGCGCGTGCTCCGGCTCGCGGGGCTGCCGACACCCGACTGGCGCGACGCACGCGGCCGGTCGTCCGGCGGAGAGCCGCCTTCGGGCTGCTTCGTCGTCAAGCCGGTGGCCGAGGATGCGTCGGTCGGTTTTGACGAGGATGCCGTGGTTCACGTCGACGGCTCGGAGGCGATTGATCGTCTCCTGGCTGAACGGGCCGAACAGATTGGCCGCGAGGTCTTCGCCGAGCGATACGTCGAGGGTCGTGAGTTCAACCTGTCGGTGCTCGCCGGGCCCGACGGCCCCGAGGTGCTGCCCGTCGCGGAGATACAATTCGTTGACTACGCGCCTGAACGGCCTCGCGTGGTGGGGTATCGGGCGAAATGGGACGCCAAGTCGTTTGAGTTCCACCATACGCCGCGGACGTTCGAGTTCCCCGCCGCGGATGCGCCGCTGTTGGACGAGTTGAGGCGCCTCTCGCTCGCGTGCTGGGAGCTGTTCGACCTGCGAGGCTACGTCCGCGTGGATTTTCGCGTGGACGCGGCGGGCCGTCCCTGGATCCTGGAGGTCAACGCGAATCCGTGCCTCTCGCCGGATGCCGGCTTTGCCGCGGCCGCCCGGCAAGGGGGGCTGAGCGGGGCAGACGTTGTTCGGCGCATCCTCGCGGACGCCTTTCAGGCCTCGGCATGCCGTAGGAAATAGCAGCTATGTTCCGAATCCGGCGAATCTTCGACGACGCGCTGCCGATCGACCAACAGGAGATCGTGCAGGTTCAGAAGATCCTCCGCGCCCAATTCCCGGGCGTTCGCGAGCAGGATATCTCGGATCTGCCGGCCAAACTCCGCAACCCGATGAAGTACCAGTTCCGCCATATGCTGTTTGTTGCGGACGGCGCGAACGGCGTCGTGCGAGGCTGCGCGCTGGCGTCGCACCAACCTCAGTTGCGGTTCTTCTTTCTCGACTACATCGCGACCGGCAAGATGCTGTCCGGCAGCGGCGTGGGAGGGGCGTTGTACGAACGACTCCGAGACGAGGCCGCCGCCCAGGGCGCCGTGGGCATCTTCTTTGAATGCCTACCGGACGACCCCGCCGAATGCGTCTCGCGCGAGCAGTATCGCCAGAACGCGTCGCGCCTGCGGTTCTATGAACGGTACGGCGCCAGGCCCATCGTCAACACGGCGTATCAGAAGCCAGTTAAGCCCGAGGATCGTTGCCTGCCGTATCTCGTGTTTGACGGTCTGGATCGCGCCAAGCCGCTCCGACGCGAGTTGGCGCGAGCGGCCTGCCGCATGATCCTGGAATGCAAGTACGGCCATCTGTGTTCCCAGGACTACGTCGACGAAGTCGTGGCGTCGTTCCGAGACGATCCGGTCCGACTGCGTGAGCCTCGATATGCCCGTCCTAACGCATCCGGCGAGCGGCTCTTTCAGCGAGTGGCTCGCGAGCGCGTCTTCCTGGTCGTCAACGACAAGCACGACATCCATCACGTCCGCGAGCGCGGCTACGTTGAGGCGCCCGTTCGCATCGCCGCCATCCTGAAGGAGCTGGAGCCGACCGGCCTGTTTCGTAGGGCGAACGTGAAGGAGTTTTCGGAATCGCACATCCGTGCCGTCCACGACGGGCGGTTCGTAGACTACCTCATGCGGGCTTGCCAGACCGTGCCGGCGGGCAAGTCGCTTTATCCTTACGTCTTCCCGATTCGCAACGCCGCTCGGCCGCCGAAAGAGATGTCGGTGCGAGCCGGGTACTACTGCATCGACACGTTCACGCCGCTGAACCAAAACGCCTACCCGGCCGCCAAGCGGGCCGTCGACTGCGCCCTGACGGCCGCCGAGGCGATCCTGACCGGCGAGCGCCTGGCGTACGTGCTTGTTCGCCCGCCGGGCCACCACGCCGAGAACGCGGCGTTTGGCGGCTTCTGCTACTTCAACAACTGCGCGATTGCGGCGCATCATCTGAGCCATATCGGCCCGGTTGCGATCCTGGACATCGACTACCATCACGGCAACGGTCAGCAGGAAATCTTCTACGAGCGAGCCGACGTCCTCACGGTCTCCATCCACGGTCACCCGGAATTCGCCTATCCCTACTTCAGCGGCTTCGAGGGCGAGAAAGGTGCGAAGGCCGGTCAAGGATACAACTTGAATATCCCGATGCCCGAGCAGATTGACGCGCCGCGCTATCGGCAGGCCCTCGCACGCGCCCTGGACCGGGTCCGCCGCTTCAGGCCGCGCTTCCTCGTCGTTGCGTTCGGGCTGGATACAGCCAAGGCGGACCCGACGGGCAGTTGGCCGCTCGTCGCACGCGATTTCGAGGAAAACGGGCGTTTGATCGGCAGCCTGCGACTGCCCACGCTCGTGGTTCAGGAGGGCGGCTATCGCACGCGCACGTTGGGCGTCAACGCACGCGCCTTCTTCATGGGTCTCGTCCAAGCCATGTTCGGACCCTCCGAGAACGGAGCCCTCGGATCGAAGTCAGCCGCAGGGGGAACAAGCAGATGACGATGCGAGAGAAGACCGTTGATGCCGCCGCCGCAACGCGCGTTGAACTGCGTGATGCAGTCCGCCCGGCGGACGTGCAGGCGGTCCGAGAGATCGTCGCATCCACCGGCTTCTTCGCACCGCACGAGATCGATATTGCCGTGGAACTCGTCGAGGAGCGACTCGATCGCGGCGAGGCCAGCGGCTATTACTTCATCTTCGCCGACGTGGACGACCGTCCGATCGGCTACGCCTGCTACGGCCCGATCGGCTGCACGGTCGGAAGCTTCGACTTGTACTGGATCGTCGTTCAAGCGGCATCGCGCGGCCGCGGGCTGGGACGCCGGCTGCTCCGCGAAGTCGAACGCCGCGTCGCGCTGGCCGGCGGACGCCGACTCTTCGTCGAGACCTCCTCGCGGGAGTTGTACAAGCCGACGCGGCAGTTCTACGAACGGTCTGGCTACACGGAGGAAGCTCGGCTCGAAGACTTCTACGCTCCCGGCGACGCCAAGGTCATCTACGCGTGTTCCCTCAAGCCGCACCGCAGGCGCAGCAGCCCGCCGTCGAATCGCGGCGCACGAGAACGCGACCTCGACCCGAAGCCGGCCGGCAAACGCATCGCCTCACCGACACGGCCGCGCGCTCGGCCGCGCTCTGGTTCGCAAAAGCCTCGGCAAACGAAACGCGGCTCGGGTCGCGCCGGCAGTTGAGGCGGCGCCTTCTGTTGCATTTCACGGATGCACGCGACTCCTGACTGTGTAGCGGCCGAGCGCCGGCTCGGCCGGAGCGCGGGAAGACGGCCGACCAGGAGGTTGGCCGCTAGGGCGCATGCAACCGTGAACGGCCATGAGAGCCGCGGGCCTTGGCCCGCGGGTGCCTGCGAAATAGACGCCGGCTGCCTTGGGGAGATCGTGAGCGTGCGTCGCGTTGAGCCGAGCTCGGCGGGGCGCGTCGTCGCTCCACGTCGTGCGAAGGCGCGCGATGGAGACGGCGCGGTCCACGCTGCTCGATTGATGTCGCGCAGGCGACGCCGCGTCGAGGGCTGTCGTGCCTGTTCGGTCGGGGTGTGCGCACAAAGCAACCGACCCGCCGCGGCAGTCCGGCCGTGCCAACGCTCGCCGCCGTGAACCGCGATGGCATCAGGACGCCAGGCGCAGAACCGCCTGCACGAGCTTGCGAACGCCTTCGAAGACTTCGGCCGGCCCCTTGGCCAGCATATACGCCGGCGTCGTGACGATCTTGTGCGTCTCGTCCACGACCGCCTCCGTGACGGCGCAGTTGACGTGCTGGCCGCCCATCTTGTTGATCGCGCCCGCCACGCCGGGATCGCTGCCGACGGTCATCTTCGGGTGAACGTCCTTCTTGCCTACGACGCGGGCCAGCATGGCGGGGGCGATGCACTCCGCGCCGATGGGCTTGCCCGCCGCGAGCATCTCGCCAATCAGGCGCTCGACGTCGGGGTTCACCTTGCAGTTCACGCCGTCCACGGCGAACGTGCTCAGGTTCTTGGCCGCGCCGAAGCCGCCGGGGAAGATCAACGCGTCGATGTCGCCAGCCTTGACGTCCTTGACGTTCCGGATATCCCCGCGGGCGATCCGGGCCGACTCGACCAAGACGTTCCGCGGAGGTCCGCCGGGCGCCTTCTTGAGATGGTCCATGACGTCTGCCTGCGGGACGTCCGGGGCGCAGCAGATGATCTGGGCGCCGGCCTGGTCCAACGCCAGCAGCGTGCAGACCGCCTCGTGAATCTCGGCGCCGTCCTGGGATCCGCAACCGCTCAGGCAGACAGCAACCTTCTTCATCTTCGTAGCCTCCTCTCGGCTCAAGTTGTGCAATCCTCACGGGCCACCGCAGCCGGATTCTTCCGATCGGAGCCGCGCGTCAGCAAGCGGTCAGGCCCCACGGCGGATGAACCGCTCCCTCGTCCCGACCTGTCGGGATGGCTCTGTTCCTGCTTGCCGCAGCGTTCGGCTGGACCTGATTTGCGCCTGACCGCAGCGTTCCCGGCATGCCGGGACGAC
>CAZERK010000211.1:0-6382 GCA_964514515.1 uncultured Planctomycetaceae bacterium | reverse complement strand
GACGTTGTGGGCCACGGGATCCCAAGCCGGGCCGCCCATCGTGACCATGACCGTACCCACGTTGGAGTCGCCGCCGTAGGGCGGCGTGCCGCCGTCGTTCGCCATGAAATCGAACGCGTCGGGGCCGGCGTAACCCGGCGTCGGGTGATACTGCACGGTGTCGCCGCCGCTGACCAGCGTGTGAGGCACGGTCGTGATTTGACCGTCCCCCGCGTCGAACAGATCGCCGTGCGTCGGCAGGCTGAGAACCGTCCGAGTCAGCGCCGCCGGCGGATCAGGCAGGCCGTCGTCGGTCACGAGTAGCTCAAAGCTGAACGGCATGCTGACGGCCGTGCTCACGTTCATGTCGTGGGCAAAGGGCGGATGGGGATGGTCCTGGACCTCCAACGGGATTTCGCGCTGATCGCTTCGGTTGAGCGAGTCGGTCACCTTGAAGATCGGCGAGAACAAGCCGACCTCGGTGGGCGTGCCGCTCAAGACGCCCGAAGGGCTCAGCACCATGCCGTCCGGCAGAAGCGACGGCATGCTGAACTCGAGGGAGTTCGCGTTCGTCAGCGTGCCCTGGTTGTTGTAGCTGGCGAGGATGTAATCCGTGCCGTTGCCTGCCGAGATGCCGATCGTCGGCGAGAGGTTGGTGTTGCCGCTGCCGTAATGGAAGCGGATCTTCCCGTCCTCATGGAGCGTCAGCGAGACGTTGGCCGGATAGCTGCCCGACCAGGTTCGCGCGGCCCACCGGATGGTAACTTGGCCGGCAACCGACTGGTCGATGAAGATGTCCTCGCCGGTCCCGTCGGTTCGCAGGTCGTCCCAGCAGGGGGCGATGCGCGTCGCCGCGATGAGCGACGAGTCGCTGTTCTGGTAGTCCTCGCTCGAAGTGCCGAAGTTGATGAATCCGTTGCTGCACACGTAGCAGGAGGTGTACTCGGCGCCATAGAACGGGAAGCTGAAGGGCAGGGTGTACTGCCAAGCTTCGTCATCGTCGTGCCAGCCGCGAGCGGTTCCGACGACTTGGAACTGGTTGACGCCGAGGTTTTCCTCGATGTACTGGCCTCCCAGCACCTCCCACGTTAGGGCCGGCTGGCCGCCGCTGACTTCGATCTGGAACGGTGCATAGGGGTAGCCGACCAGCGCTGGAGGCAGGGCCTCCGTTGTGATGACCGGTGGATCGAACCGCACGAGGACGGAGACCGTCGCGAGGTTGGAGTCGCCGCCCTCCGGCGGGACGCCGCCATCGTTGGCCTTGAACTGGAACGTGTCCGTTCCGTAGTAGCCTCCAGCCGGAGAGAAGAGGACTTGGTTGCCGTAATTGACGAGGCTGTAAGGCAATTCGCCGGCCGTGATCGCATGGCCGTTGCCCACGTCCGTGAGCGTGTTCCCCGTCGTCGGCAGCGACGTGATGATGTACGTCAGCGCGCCAGGGGGATCCGGCAGGCCGTCGTAGTCTGTCGCAAGCAGGCCGATCTGGATGGGCGTGTTGACCGGGGTCTCGTGGTAAGAATCGCGCGCTCGCGGCGGACCGGAGCACATCGCCAGGGCCTCGGTGACCGCTTCGTAGGCGTCCACCATGCCGAAGCCGTAATCGTTGTCGTTGCCGACGGGGCCGAGATCGTGGGCCGTGTCGTAGAGAACCTGCAAGATCTCTTCAACCGACAGATCGGGGCATGCCTCGCGCATCAACGCGACGACGCCGTTGACGTGCGGCGACGCCATCGAGGTACCGTCCCAGCCGCTTGACTGGTAGCCACCGCCGGGAACGGAGCTGTAGACCGCAACGCCCGGCGCCGCGAGTTCCGGCTTGATGGCTGCTTCGCCCGTGGGCGTGCAGTGCGACGGCCCTCGAGAAGAGAAGCTAGCGACCGGCCAACTCGGGTTGTTGGCGTCCACCGCACCGATGGCGCAGGTTCGATACTCATCGGTTGCCCGATCCGGTGGGCGACCGATCGTTTCGGGGCTGGACCCCTCGTTGCCGGCCGAGAAGAGAATGACGATGCCGGCAGCGCCGCAAGCGTCCAGCGCGTTCCAGAAGGTCTCATCGCACGGGGGATAGCCGTGGCCCGTCGTGACGCGCCACGAGTTTGAACAGACGGCGGGGACGTCCCAGCTTGTGGCAGGATCCTCGTCAGGGTCCAACAACCACTCGAAGGCCGCCAAGGCGTCCGCGACGGTCTGTGGGATGCTCACGCGATCGATCACGGCCGCGTGAATCCACTGCGCGCCGGGGGCCACCCCGACCTCTTCGCCCGGAGCGCCGCCGCACACGCTCCCCATGGTGTGCGTGCCGTGCGAGCCGAAACTCTGCGGGAAAGTCGTGTTCGTGACCGGATCAAACCAGGCCCATCCAGGGTGGCCTTGGTAGCGGGGATCGGCGACGCCGCGCCAGCGAGTGGCGAGCGCCGGGTGGTTTCCGTCAACGCCCGTGTCCAGCGTGGCGACGAGCACGCCGTCACCCGTGAAGCCCAGATCCCATACCTCGGGAGCGCGGACGGCGACCAAGCCGATCGTGGGGGTCCGGTCTTCGCGTCCGTCTCGGTCTTCGCCGATTTTGCCCACCGGCCCGTCGTTTTCGATCTCGTAGTTGTAATAGACCCTCAAGACGTCCGGCCGGGCAGCGAGCTTACGAACCGTCGCGGCCGTGGCTTCGACCCGAATCATGTTTGAAATGTGGTAGGGTCGATAATCGAGAACGCCGCCGCTCGCAAGATCGGCGTCGAGGGCGCGAATGAGCTCGGTCTGCGTCGCTTGCGCCGTCGCCTGAAGCGCTCGGACGACCTCTTCATGCCGCGCCCGCAGGGTCGCCCTCTCTCGGCTCATGCGAGCCGCCATGCCGTCGATGTCGGTCTGCTCCTTGAGAAAGACCAGCACGGAGACGGGCTGATCGGCGGCGGTCGTCTGGAGGATCGTCTCCAGGCCGGGATCGATCTCGCCGGCCGTCGCAGCACCGACAAAGGCTGCCGCGACGATGCCCAGAGCCATTTGAAGCGTGAGTTTCTTCATTGCGTTCTCTCCTTGGGACAGGACGGGTGATTCGGGCAGGCGAAACGCCTCCGGAAATCAACGTTCGTCAGGGACCTCCATTTCATCGACACGACTTGCACGGAACTTGCCTGATTCGGGTGTTCGTCTGAGGACGGTCAGCGCGGCTCGCGCCCCGCCCGCCTGCGCAGAAGCCGACCTCTTCGCGATGGTTCACGCAGCGCCAGAATGGCGTCCCAGCCACACCCCCGGGCAGACTCCCGATGGCTCGCCCTTGGAAGAGCATCTTCATGATAACCGATGAGCGGCAGGCAATGCAAACCCGTGACAGCCCTTGCGATCGGCACAGCATCGCGATTGCGCGACAGCTCCCGGGGACAGCACGCGCCCGGGTCGAGGCGCATGGACCCCGTGCGTTGATGTCAAAATGCCGCAAAGCCGTCGCTGTCGGGCTGCCGTCCGTCTGAATCATCTTCGCATCAGGACGACTTCCACGAAGAGCTGGATGTCGCGTCCGTCGACGACCTTGTCCTGATTCACGTCCGCCAGGTAAGGATTGCATTCCGGGTACAGCGTGTAGTAATCGGTGTACGGCGGCTCGCTGAGCAGCACCATCACGAACGGCTCGATATCGGCCAGCGTCACCGCCTCGTCACAATTCAGGTCGCCGAGGATTGGGCCGCACGGCCCATACGTGGTCAGATCGGTCCCGACGTAATCCACCGGAAGGCCGATGCCCTCTGAGAGTCCGACGATGCCGTCGTTGGCGTGGCAGCTCAGCCAACTGATGTGGATCTCGCCGTTAAAGAACATCTCGATCTGAAACGTGTTGGGCTGCCAGGTGCCGGCCTGCGGCACGCCTTCCCAGGTGACCACGGCCCGGTCCGCAAGCTGCTTCCACGTCACGATGCCGCCCGACGACGGATCAAGGTCGTCGAACAAGGCGGAGATTCTCGGCTGGGAGAAGTGCGCTTCCAGGGTTTCGGTCGCCGTCGTGTCCCCGCTGAGGAACGTGATGTAGCCGTTGCTGCCGACGTAGAAGCTGGTGTAGCCGAGTCCGTACAACTCGACGGTTCGGCTGTCGGCGAGATACTGCTTCTTGGCCGAGTCGTTGCCCAGCGAGATCGGCGTGTGCCCGCTCGTGTCCGTCGGCAGTTCGCTGATCGGCATGACGCAGCCCTCATAGAAGTCGACCGAGCCGTCCGGCACGAACTCGATCGTCATGTATTCCATGTCAAACGCGTGGGCCACGCCGGGGAATAGCTCCGTGAAGTAGTCCGCGTACAGCTCCGTTGTGAAGCTGAACGGATCGCACCACGCACCGGAGCCGCAGCCGTTTTGCGCCCGCGCGCGCCAGAAGTACAGCGTGTTGGAGATGAGCCGCTCGTCCACCTTTGCCTGCGTCTGGTCGGTTGAGGCGCTCCAGCCGACGTTGGTGAAGCACGGCTCCCGCGCCATCTGCACGCCAGAGGTGAGGCCCTGAGCCGCCGGCTGCCACGCCAATGTCGGCGCCCGCGAGACGTCCGTCGCGCCGTTGAATGGATCGCCCAAAACGACAACGCCCGGCAACGAGTTGCTGACGTTGAGGCTGACGGAACGGGATCGCTGCACCGAGGCCGACGTGCCGGAGATTTCGATCGTGTATTGGCCTGGCAGGCAACTGTCGAGGTTGTCCACCACCATGCTCGTCGTAAAGGGTGGCGGCAGGCCGTTGTCGGTGAACGTGACCACGGCCCCCTGGGGCTCGCCCGCGGCCGTGAGCGTGATCGTCTCACTGAAACCCTCGTTTTGTCGAATCTCCAGTTCGAACGTCGCCTGATCGGCAGGCGGCGCGCAGATGTCATGCTGCTGAGGATCGGAGAAGATCGTGAAGCCCTGCGGCATCGGCATGCGCAGCGACGGATCTCCCAGGATGTGATAAGACTCCATGTAGTCTCGGCAGACAGGGGCCGCCGCTCCATACTTGGCCACCAGGTTCATGAGCGCTGACTGCATGGCCGGCGCCAACTCGCGAATGCCATCCCCGTAGATGGCGTCGAAGATGTACTTCTCCAAATCGACAGTCTCCGGCCAGCCTGGATTGTCCTGGGCGTAGGTGGCGCCGGTTGGGCCGATCGTGGCGACCGAACCCCTGTCGGCCAATCGATTCCACGTCTCCAAGTAGATCGGCTCAACCACGCTGCTGGCGAAATCACCGATGGTGCACGAGAAATTCACCAAGACGGGATAGAGCCCCACGTTGGTCAGATTCTGCACCTCCGTCACGGGGAAGGCGGGGCCGTTCACCCATTCCGAAGCCGAACTGTGGCCATAGAACACGCCGAGGCTGCGCCCCTCATTGAAAGCGTCCCGAACATCCGCCGTGGTGGCACCGTACGACCGCACGTACAGCCGATCCGAGTCGATGCCGTTCGGAGTCATGTGCGTTTCGATGACCCAGTTCTGGGTCGGCTCGTCGCCGGAGTTGTAGTCTGTTCCCGTCATAAAGACGGCCCGGCGGAGATACTCTGGGTCGTCAAACACGCCGCTCTCGACGTACAGCGTCTTGTCAACGATGTTCTGAATATCGCTCACGGTCCTCGCCGAGAAGCGGCCGATGGGGATGTCGGGGTACCAGTCATCGCCGCCGTCCATGCACACGTACGGCAAGTCCGTGTGCAAAACGCATTCTCCACCTCCCATCCAATGGGGCACACACGTTGCGGTGGATGTAAGACCGGCGCTGTCACCGACAACGAGGATGTAATCGGGCTCATCCGGCGTCCCCCACAACGGACTGATGAGAGACGCCTTCACCGTGTAACTGCTCCAACCGGTCCCAACCTGGCTCACGGTGACGTTGAAGCCTTGCGAAGTCTTGGCGGCTGCAAACTGCTGGACCGGCGCCGAGTTGGCCAGGTCGTAGGCGGCGATGATCAGGTAATTTCCCAGGCCGCCCCGCCCGGCCGATTCAGAAGGCGGATTCAGGAGGTACCGCTTCAATCCCGCGAGGGACCGGCATGGGTCCGGCCGTTCGCCCCCTTCGAACCGGATCGTGACGTGCGTCTGCGGCCAAAGCTGCAACGCCGCACGCGCGGCGTCGTAGGCGACCGGATGAACCTGCAACATGCACAAACGCCAGCCGCGGTACATACCGACCTCCGAGACCGTCGCCCGCTCAACCGGCGCGAATCCGGCAGCCTGATAGGCTGCCTCGTCGATCACAAACGCCGCCTCCGCGGGCTGATCGTCGAAACGAGGCGCCTGCAACGGCGCGACCGGAGCGGCGAATCCCTGAGCCGCCAACGCCACGACCGTCGACGGGCTCTCTTCAAGTTGCAGACGAATCACCGCGCCCGTCGGTGCGATGAACAGTCGCCGGACAACCGGCAGCAGCGGCCGGCCGGGCGCCGTCGTCCAGCCGGTGTCG
>CAZERK010000210.1:0-6408 GCA_964514515.1 uncultured Planctomycetaceae bacterium | reverse complement strand
GCTCAAACTGGGACGGGGCAGGCATCCGCGCGCGTCGTCGGAGGAGCGGCGATACAAGCTGAACGAGCCCCTGCTGTCAACTGCGAAGGGCCGACCACTGATGCGAACGACTCAGGTGAGCACGGCGACGGATTGCGATTCTAGCCGGTGGGCGATAGAATACAGCGGTCAAGCATGTCCGGCCTACCCGTAACGGTTGCGGCCCTTCGCCGTGGAGGCAGGCGTCTATGCGATTGATGATCCTCGAAGACAAGCAGTTGCGGGCGACGTTCCGCGCTACGTCGGGCGAGGTCTCGATCGGCTCCAGCCCCCAATGCGGCGTTCGGTTGCCGGATCCTCGGATCAGCGCCTATCACGCGAAGCTGACGCAGGACGCGGACGGGGCTTGGTGGATGGAGGTCGTCGACTTCTCCGTGCCCACCAGCCTGAACCGGACGATCGTCAAGGGCCGGGCCAAACTGCGGCACGCGGATGAAATCGAGGTTTCGCCTTTCTCGATCCGTTTCTTTATCGAGTCGGAGAAGTCGCGGGAGGAGCTTCAGCACGAGCGGCTCGTTGAACTGACTCGCCGTCACGGTCAGAGCCTGCCGCTTGGCACCCTGATGCAAAAGTCCGACGATCCCGTGACGATGCGGAAAGACCAGATCGAACAGGCGATGCTGCTCGCCGTGCGATTGGAGCAGGCGGAAAGCGCCCGCGACCTGCTCGTGCCCATCCTCCGCGCGGTGATGCGCGGTTTCGAAGCGCGCCGCGCGTGGATCGGCGTCCGTCAGTCCGACACGGGGGAGTACGAATACAGCCTGGGATTGACGCACACGGGCCAGCCGTGCGAGCGGCCCGCGTTCGCCGAGAAGATGGAGAACCGCTGCCTGTCGAACACGCAGTATCTCTGCTGCCCCGAGACGCCGGCTGACGGCGTGCATTCCGCGATGGCCGCGCCCCTCGTGTGCGAGTCGGGTACGCTGGGCATGGTCTATCTGGAAAACAACCCGGCCGATCCCGCCTACACGGAGGCCGATTTCAGCGCGTTCTGCGGCTTGGCGTGCTGTGTCGCCATGCCGGTGGGGAACGTCCTTCGCCAGTCGGCCGCCAAGCGGAAGACCGCGGTCGCCACGCAGGCGACCATCGCCCGCGCCACGCAGGACGCCCTGACGCTTAAAGCCCTGCCGCAATGGGAGCAACTGCAGGTCGCAGGATATCGATACATGGGGCAACGCTGCTGCGATCTGTACGACGTCGTGCAGCTCCGCGACAAGACGGCTTCGCTTATCGTCGCCCGACTGAACGTCGATGACACGCTGCTGGCAGGGCACCTGGCGGAAGTCCGCACGATGTTCCGTGCCGCCGCGCTGTACTCAGAGGCGCCGCACCTATTCGCCCGGGCGCTCCACTGGTTGTTGTACGATCCGGAGACGCCCCGCGCGATCGACTTGCTGACCGGCTGGATCAATCCGCTGTCGGGCAAGGGGCAGTTCTGCGTGGTGGGCGCCGGGGTGCGTCTGGCCATCGCTCACGCCGACGGGCGCTGCGACGTCGTCTCGGCAGACGGCCTGCCGGCGATCGGGCGGCATCGATCGCCGGCCTACGAGCCTCGCGTCGTCGCGCTTCAGAACGGCGACACGGTGGCCCTAGCGACGGCCGGCGTCGAAACCGCTTGCAACGCCAAGGGCGACGCCTTTGGCTTTGCCGGTCTGGAGGATGCCCTATGCGACGGTTTGGGCGCCGCGCCAGGCCATGTGCTCAGTGAGTTGGCCACCGATCTGACGGATTTCCTATCGGGGGGACAATGCCGAGAGGACATCACGGTTGTGCTGGCGCAATGGCGACCGTAGCAGACCGTGCCACGCAGGCCTCTCCGCAACGGGTACGCCAGGAAGCTGCCGCCCAACGGCCCCTCTGCGGCATCGCCCAGACGGAAGTCCGGGGCTCGTCGGCGTTGCGCGACGGTCTCTAGAACGTCCTTCGTTCGCTCGTAGCGTCGGCTCCTGTGCCGGCGCTTGGGGCAACAGAGCGGCGTTTACGGCGCTGCGCCCGAATGAGAAACGCTCTAGGCGCAAACCTGTGATGCCTCAGTCAGGTCGGCGCTGACCACGGCCTCAACAGGCTCGACGTCGATGTAGGTGATGGGGAACGTCCCGAAGAGCCGCGTCAGGTACGTGACGCGAGCTGGCCCCGCAGGCACCGCCGATTTGCGCACCAACCAGGTGCCGGCCAACTCGTCATGAAAGGCCTGTCGCTTAGGGCGCTTTCGACAGAAGAGATAGGACGCACCGACGGCTAAGGTGCTCGGTACGGCAATCGCGAACCGCTTCAGCAAGACGCGCCAACGGGGCGGGCGATTCGTCTCATCGATCAGGCGGATGGACATGAGCCGGTAACCGAGCGTGCCGCCGCGCGTCTTGCGCAGCGGGATATGGTAGGCGAGGCAGAACGCCCACCAGCCGATCGTCATGGGAACTTGGTAGGGCTTCAGTTGCGTGTTGAAGACGCGCTGTTTGGCGGGGCCTTCGGGCATCTCCTCGATTTGCTTCTGGACGTCGGGCGGGATGACGATCTTGGCCAGCGTGGTCGAGAGGAGGGCCGCCGAGATCAGCGTGACGAACAGGTCGATCAGAAAGGCTCCGACTCTCCTTCGTGCGGAGGCGTAGCCCTCGCGATGGTAGTAAACGATTCGTGCGTCGTTGCCGTCCATCATGGCGGCAGTATAACGCCTTCATGCCGAGGGCCAATCGAGGCGTTCCCTCGCGTGCCAACCCGTCCACGTTCACGCTTGAGCTCTCGATCGTTCAGGCGTATTTCGCGCGGAGCTTCTCGTCCCATTTTGCTGGGGATCGTTCGTCGGGAGAGTTGGAAGCATCCTGCGGCTTGGCGGCGGGGGAGGGATCGCCGCCAGGTCGCGCGGGCAATGCCGCGGGCTGCGTCGGCGCGGTCTCCGGGGAAGCGGGGCCAAGCCAGAGCTTGAAGGGCGTGGCCGAGCAGCCTGACATCGCGAGGCCGATCAGGCACAACAGCAGCCTCCAGATTACTTGAAACGGCAGTACGACCTTGTACATAGCTTCCTTCCCCGTGGCAGGGGGCCGTCCCGTGCCTTGCTCTCGGAGGCGGCGCTCGTCCGTTGTGACGGGCACGCGACGGTTGCTTGTGGTCGCTCGCGCGCGCCCATCCTTGGCAATGCGGCGGCGCCCATCAGGCTGGCGTGCTTGTCTTCCCCCCGGTCGAGGAGCGCCTTGCTTACCTGCCAGTACTGAGAATCGAATCGCGCTGTTGGAAACCTGAGTTAAGTTCCGTTGCGTCAGCGGCTTCGGAGGAAACGACGCAGTCCAGCCTCATCGTGCAGCTTCTTCTCGGCCTAGTCCGGAGTCATGACCTGTCTCAAGCCTGCGCCCTCGTGGGGACGATATGCCCGATAACTGAGGGTCTTGGGATCTTGGCAGAGTTGCGTGGGTCGGAGGGAGTTGGCCGGACGGCTCTTGCGCGGCTGAGAAGGCCTGCCGCGGGCAGAATGGGAAGACGCGGGATGCGACAGAGCAATAGCTCCGAGGAGGAGATGGCCGCACAGGTGGGAACCGTCCGTCGCTCGCTGAAGAAGGCCGAGGATCGTTGGCGGTCGTTGGGGCTGGTTCAACGGAGAGAACTCGCCATGCATAAGGTACGCCCGACAAGCGTTAGTCGCCGAGCGGCCGCCCGCACGGCCTTCTCGATCGTCGTCCTGCTGATGGCGCCCGCGAGGGCCGTGGGCGGCAGCGAGGATGGGGATGCGGTGGTGCCGCCGAGCGCCGGCGATGTGCTGCAGCTCAACGTGAATCACCTGGAGATTCAATACAAGACGGCCAGCGCGTCGGGGCCGGTCGATCGTGCCGAACTGTGGTGTATCTCGCCGGGGGAGTCGACTTGGCGACGCTGCATGGACGAGGGACAGGGTGGCTCGCCGATGGTCTTCGAACCCCGGGAGGATGGCCTGTACGGCCTGTATGTTGTATTGCTCAACGGGGCGGGCGCGTCGAACAAAACTCCAGGTCCCGGGACGCGAGCGCAACGGTGGGTTCGCATCGATCGGTCCGCTCCGGTCGTTCAATTGCTTGAGCTGAGGGCCGACGAACGGTTCGATCTCAATCGGGAACTGCGGCTTCGATGGAAGACGGAGGACGACAATCTGGGTGACCGTCCAGTTGTGCTGTCCTACCGAACGGAGCAGACGCGGAGCTACCAGCCCGTGGCGAAGATGCTGACGCCGAACGGCATCTACCGCTGGACGGTTCCCCAAGGCGTCTCCGGGCGGCTGGAGATCAAGATCACCGCAACTGACCGAGCCGGAAACCGTGGGCGATGTGTGGCGGACTGGCTGCGCGTGCAGGGCGATGCAATCATCGATACGAGGCCGCGCGGCATCATGACGAATGCGGCTGCATGGCGCAACGACGCAGGCGATGCACCGACGCTGGAGCTTGGCGGAGCCCAATCCGGGACGGGAGCCATGACTGCGCAGAGTCCGACGATACGGCTTGCGACCGATTCCAACGGACCGATGGGGTGGGCCCAGGCAGGCCTTTCGTTTACGGAGCCCGACGCGCTGTTGCTGACGATTTCCGAAGCAGCCGCGAAACAGGCCCGCGAGAAGTACGAGTTGGGAACGTGGCATCGGCTTCGGGGCGAGCACGAGGTGGCGGTGCTGCGGCTACGGGAGGCCTTGGCGATTGACCCGGAGATGGAGGCGGCTCGCAACGATCTGGCGGGTTTGTTGATCCTCCGAGGCGACCTCGACGCCGCCGAGCAGGAGTTGAACCAGGTGCTGGCGTCGAAGCCTCGGTACGCGCCCGCGCTGCGCAGTCTGGCGCTGGTCCACGCCTCAAAGCGGAACTACCGTTCAGCAGAGCAATGCCTTGAGAAGCTGCTGCTGATCGACCCGAAGGACGCCGAGGCATGGCTGCACATCGGCGACGTGAAGCTCTTTTTGGGGGATCGCCGAGCGGCCCGGGATGCCTGGACGAGGGGCGCTGCGATCGAGGCGGCGTCGGACGAGACTCGCCAACGGGCAAACCGACGGCTGGAGCTTTATCCGCCTGCGCCATCGTAGAGCTGGCGCGAGCTGCGAACGAGGCTCGAACTTCTGAGGAGGCCCGGACTTCAGTCAGGGCGGTGCAACGAGGAGGACTTCGGGAGAGAGTCCTGGACGTTGGCACCGCTGCCAGAGGACCTCGCCGACAATGCGAAAGCGGCCGACCCGAAGGCCGGCCGCTCTGTCACACCTTGGTTTGTTCCGCCCTCCGCATAGCGCGGGCAGCTATGCTCCGCGTTGCGTGCCCGGAGACTCTCGCTTTGCCATGACCGGCGGCTTGGCCGCCTCGTTGCTGACCAATAGGGCTTGCATGATCTGATCGCCGACCTGGCTCATGCCTTCGGGGGCATACGGGATCATCATGATCGTGGCCTTGGCGTTGGAGCCGACCGACGTCACCGTATCGTAGTGCTGCGTGAGAAGAACCATCTTGGTTGCTTCCTCCGGCGAGATGCCCGCCTCGGAGCACGCCTCGACCGACTCCTTCAAGCCGTTGGCGATGGCCAGACGCTGCCGAGCGATGCCGACGCCTTGAAGCTCCTTCGCCCGAGCCTCCGCTTCGGCCTCGGCGATGACGCGAATCTTCTTGGCCTCGGCCTCGTTCTTGGCGGCCTCTTTCAGGCGGGCCGACGCATTGACCTGGTTCATCGCGGCCTTGACCTTCGGGTCCGGCTGGATGTCGTTAACGAGGGACTGGAGGATCGTGTAGCCGAACTGCTGCATCGTATCTTCGAGCCGCTCCTTGACGGCCCGGGCGATTTTCTCCTTCTCCGAAAACACGTTGTCGATCGGCATCTCCGGCACGAGGGCGCGGACGGTATCGAACACGTAGGAGCTGAGCTGCTGGGCGGGGTTCATCAGCTTATAGTGCGAGGCGAGAACGTCCTGATCGCTCTCCTTGACGAAGAACTGGACGGCGATCTTGATCTCGACGAACACGTCGTCCTTCGTCTTGGATTCCACCTCGATCTCCAACTCGCGCACGCGGTGCGTGATGCGGCCGGCGACCCTGTCGAAGAGCGGGATCTTGAAGTTCAAACCGGGCGCGGCGATCGCCTGGAACTTGCCGAAGCGCTCGACGATGGCGCGCGTCTGCTGCTCAACCGTGAACAGACCTGACAGCATGATGATCAGGAGGAAGACAAGCACAACGCCAAGAAAGACGAATCCCATGGCCCTGTTCCTTGCTCCCGCGGGAGCGGGTGCTATTGCCAAACGGCGTACCGCCCCGACAGCAGCCGCACGACCAGGTCGCTCGCCGGGGCAGGCATCTCGTATGACGGAACCTCGACGGTTACCTCTCGACCGCGCGGAAGCTCGTCCAGCGTCCGTTCGACGGCGAAGACGGGCTT
>CAZERK010000209.1:3097-6419 GCA_964514515.1 uncultured Planctomycetaceae bacterium | reverse complement strand
CCGAGCCGGCCGTCTTCCATCAGATCGGGTCTCCCGTCGGCGCCGACCTGCCAAGCCAAGACGTGTTGACCGTACCGGGCCAACATCAACGCGAGGTAAGGCCGCCAGGCGGCCGCGTCGCAAGACATGACGTCCAACAATTCGAGGCGAGGGTGCCCGCATTGTTGCGCCAGCGTCCCGGGCGGATCCTGCAGCGTCGCCACGGCGTCCACGCCAATCTTCGAGAGCACGCGAAGGAGTCGATCCAGTCGGGCGTCTCCGTTGACAACCGCCGCGTCCTCAAGTTCTCGATGCCACAGCGGCACCTTGACTGTTCCGACGCCCAGCACCCGCAGCAGGTGCTCCATCGCCTTCTTGTCGAGGTCGATCGGGCCGTCCAACACGGTGCCGAATCCGCGGCCCCCGCGCGACGCCCCAGGCACATCGGCGTTCAAGCAAAGAAAAGACGCCTGCCGTTCGACGAGCGGAATCGTCCCGCACGCCACGCCGATCTGAGCCTGATACCAGCCCGCCGGCAACTCGCCCAACTCGAATCGAACCGCCTCACCGTCGAGGCCGATCGGCGCTACCGGCTGACGCCAAACGACGTTTTGCTCGGCGTCGTGGATGGTCAAGCTCGCGTCCAGGCCGCTGCCGTCCACGTCGGCCACGCGAACCAGGCACGCCGGCGACCGGTCCTCGTTGAAGATGCCAGCCGGTGCGTCCAGCTCCAGCGTCACGCGCGGCAGGCGGATCACCCGGATGTCGTCGAACCAGGCGCCGCCGTAGGTATCGCGATAGTTGATGGGACGTAGGTCGTCGACGCCGGCGAGGCGCGGCGGAGGCTGTTCCACGAGACACGTCAATCCAATCCATCGCGCGCGTTCAAAGCCGCCCGGCAGATCCACGACGACCTGCCGCCACGGTTCCGTCTGCGTCGGCCCGCTCACGATGCGGCTGTGGCGCTCGCTTTGTTCGATCCTGTGGAGGGCGTGGTCGAGGAAGTATGCTGTTAGGATTGCTTGGGCGCGCGCCAACCCGGCGGGGCGGATCCAACCGATGATTCGGTAGTCGGCGTCCGGGTGAACATTGATGTCCTTCGCCAGGTAGTAGGCCCCCGCGTTTCCGCCCTCCAAGGACAGCTTAAAGGACGGCGGTGCTTCATGACCGACCTCGAAGTCAAACGCCGGTTCCAGGAATCGGGGATAACCCGCTGCGTCGATTTGCCGCCAATAACGCGGCATCGTCTCGTAGTTGCCAAGGTCCCGCTCGTCGAAGTTGAACACCTTGACGATACGGTCCTCGATCTTGGAACTGACCAGCGGCTGGCCGGCGGCAAGACTCCCAACGGAGTCGGTCTGACCCAAGACCGCCAGCCACAAAGTTATCAAGACGCCCGCAGTCACCGCGATGCACTCCAAGAGCCAACCGACGGAACGAGGCTGCCGCGAGATCGACCTCGCGCGATGCACGCAGACTGGTCCCCCGACTTTATCGGGTCCCTGCACGAGTCGATTGACTCTTGATCCCGTTTCAGCATGCCTGGTTGCGTCCGATATTGATGGGCGTTCAACACAGCGACGACGGTCCCTCCGCGCCGGGTCTGCGCGCACGCATACCTTCTTCAGGATGCCCTGCGGCCGGGAGCCGCGCTCTTCCGATGAAACGCATGACGCCTACGGCGTCGCTGCAGACGCCGCAAACAGACCATGATCCGGTATCGCGAGTTACGCCATGAGACCGGCCTATCGCGTCTTGACGAATCGACCGCTGCCTGGCGGCTTCGGTCGCGTCGGCGAAAGGCGTGCGACCCAACGGCCGCAGCGCGGCGTATGGAACGGCGCACCTGCGCCCGTTCGTGGGTGCCAACAAGAAGCAAACGCCCAACCCGCTGCCCGTCGCGCCGCATGCTGGGTCGCCTGGATCGGTCTGCTAGGCCTTCTTCTCACGAACGCCGGCTGTTTCGACTCAGACCTCGCGAAGCGGTTTCGCGAAGCCTACGCCCCCAACTTGACCGCAGGCCTTACGACGATGCTCGAACAACCGGGCCAATTCGAGACGGGCCTGCGACAAACCGGCGTCGCGTTGGCTCAAGCAATCGGCGCGTTGATCACGCCTCTATCCGACGACTCATCTGGTTCCAGTTCCAGTTCTTCCACCAGCAGCGCTTCCTCGGGCTAGGAAGGAAGGAAAAAGGTGTCAGGATTCATTTTCTTGGGTCCGAGTTGAGGTTGGAGAGCAGATCGGGCGTTCAGGTTCACGTTCGCCGGAGATGACGAGTCGCGCGGCCTCAGGAAGTCGAGGTTCGCCCTTCATGTTCGGGCTGGCCAAGCCCTGCCAGGATCATCCTCGCCCGACGACAGAAACCGACTCGCGGTGCTTGCTGGATGAGCCCATCCGATCAGCCAACAGACTCCTATCCCTCTTCATCGTCCGGCGCGCACGAACAGGGCGACCTGCCGGCGGACAGCATTGCGGCGTCTGCCCCAGCGTGCGGTAACGCCGCGCCCGACCAACCGTGCCGGTCCGCCCGCTCCTGGAAGGATGCAGCGACGGCCCTCCCGACCTCCATCATCCATCTGTTCGTTCTGGGCTTCGCGCTCTGGACGCTGGCGTGCAACGTTTGCTACTTCTTGCGATGGTCCGTCTTCGCGTCAGTCCTTCTGTTCGTCGCCTTCGCGGGCGTCTTCGCTGTTCTGTGGCGATGGCGACCGGCCGTCGGTAAGACCGCCCGATACGCGGAGCCGACCGCACGGCGTCAGCCTATCTATCGAGAACCTGCCCGTTCAGAGCCTGACCACCCCGAGCTTGACGTCTCACGGCATTCCTGCCCCGACTACGCTTGTTCGGAGGCTGCTCGCTCGGAGACGCCTCGCTCGGAGGCATCTCGCACGGAGGCGTTTCGCTCGGAGGCTGCTTGCTCGGCGGACTCTCGCTCAGGATCGCCTCGCGAAGGAGACGAAGCTGCGGCGTCGGCTCCTGACGCGCAGCAGACAGCCGGTGGGGACGTCGCCTTGCGTTGGCTGCTGCTGGCGGCGTGCGCGGCCTTCCATCTTGCATGGGCGCTTTCGTGGAAGTCGTACAACGCGTGGTGGTACGGCGCGACGGCCGTCGTTGCTGCGGCTTTCGTCTTGTCGCTGCGAAGCGCGTGGCTCGCGACAGACAAAGGCCGCCCCGTGCTGTTCGCTGAAGGCGCGGACGGGTACGCGACGACCTTGAAAGCCTTGACGCCTTGGCTCGTCGCGGCAGCCGGCGCGGTCCTGGCGTTGATCGCCCATCGCCCCGACGCGGACGACTGCACGTACCACAATTACGCCGCGACGCTCGCCAACGGCTTCTTCGA
>CAZERK010000209.1:0-3087 GCA_964514515.1 uncultured Planctomycetaceae bacterium | reverse complement strand
GAGCCGCGGCCCGAGCATTACACCGACTTCGCCTTCCATCGGGTCCCGCATTACTACCCGACGTTCCCGCTCATCGCCTTTCACGACGTGCTGGCCGTGCTCAGCCGTTGGACGAACATCGAGCCGTTGGCGGTCTCCGCGTTCATCGTGACGCCCATCGCCTCGGGCCTGTTGGCCCTGGCCTACGCGATGCTGCTGCGGACGATTCTGCCGGCCGTCTGGCCCTGGGCGTTGCTGGCGGTCTTCAGCCTGATGGTGATCGACGGTTCGGCGCACAACTTCTTCCGCAACTACGCCTACGTGCTCAGCTGGCACGGCAAGTCCAGCCAGCTGCACGTCGGCCTGCCCGACATCATCGCCTACGGGCGCATCTGGCAGGGCAAGTCCATCCTGATGCACGTCGGCCTGCCCGTCATCATGACCTACGGGCTATGGTACGGCAGCCAAGGCGGCCTGCGCCGCGCCGTGCGACTGACGGCCGGCGTCATCGCCGTCTTCGGCCTCGGCTCGACGGGCGTTTGGATGGGTCCGGTCGCCGCCGGCATGGGCGTCGCCATCGGCGCCCTGGGACGATATCACCTAACGCGCGACGCCTGGCCGCTTGTTCGACGCCTGCTGCTCGGAACGGCGACGACGGCCTATCCCATCGTCATCGGGCTCGCCCTGCTGCTGTCCTCGATCGACGCCGTGGGCGAGACCGGGCGAAATCCGTCGCTGGAGGACAGCACCTGGCTGTACTTCGGCTACAAGCCGACGCGGGCGCTCTGGTTCGCGGCGATGAGCGCAGCAGGGCTGCTCGCCCCCGGCCGCAGGAGCCGCCTCTTCTGTGCGACCGCCATGCTCCTCGTGCTGGCGACGTTCGGCAATCCGTTTCTGTCGCCTACCCTGGCCAAGTACGTCACGCACGCGCAGGTGTACTATCGCATCATCTGGTTGATGCCGCTGCCGGTCATCGGCGCCTGCGTCCTCTGCACGGGATTCGATGGCAATTTCGTGTGCCGGCCGAAGCCGCTGCGTTGGCTGGCGACGGCGTTCCGCACGCCGACCAGGCTCGGCGTCTGCGTCCTCGTCGTCGCCGTCGCGCTGTACGCCTGGTGCGTGCCGACGAAGTACGTCTTTGCGTCGTCGGATCGTTGGCCGATCCGAAAGCGCTGGTACAACCCCTGGGTGCGAATCGGCTGGCCGTCGTTGAAGGTCCCCGTCGCGGAATACGAGGTTGCCTCGTTCATGACGAGCCGACTGCCGGCCGGCAGCGCCGTTATGGGACCGGAGGAGGTGACGTGGCTGCTGTCGTGCTTTCGGAACATGCTGCACCCGATCGCCCCGCAGCGACAGACGACGGTCGACGTACTCGGCAAGCGATGGGGCCTGACGGAGGTTTGCGAGCGCTACGAGGCCGCCTGGTCCTTTGCCGAGGGAAGCAGGCCGTTGGACGCAGCCTTCCTGCAAGACTTGATCGCGGACTACGACATCCGCGGGATCGCGACGGTAGAGAACGTGCAGGATTTTGAGGCGATCGACCGACTTCTGGCCGGGCTAGGATTCCGCCGATACGACGTCGCGTACCACCACGTCTGGCTCAAGAGCGAGGTCCCGCGAGACAGCAACGCATGACGCATCGTCCGGCGCCCCAGGACCAGCCGATCGTTCCGTCGTGAGACCGTTCAGGCCCGGATGCGCCGCATCATCGGTCGCTCTGCAAACGCCAAGGCGTTCGATCAGCAAGGCGGCAACGGCCGCCGCTTGTCCGCTGGCTGACACCTGCTCCTCCAGTACGGCGGCAGTAGATGACGGCCAATCCGTTGGCTCCTGCTCTATCGGATGCCGTTCAACGCCGTCGGCCGGCATCCTCGCTCTTGCGAGCACGCCCTCCGACGAGCGCCGACCCTCGTCGCCGGCCCCGTACGCCCGCAGCCGCTCGAAGTAGAGCAGCTCTTCCTGGTTGAAGCGGATGCGGTCCAGCATGTCGGCGATGACGGCCACGAACGTCAGCACCATCGCGATGACGAACAGGAACGCGCCGGTGAAGCCCGCCCATTTCATCCAAACGCCCGTCATGAAGAACGTGATGAGGCAGTAGGCCATCAGGCAGAGCCCGGCGAAGTAGAGCGGCACGGACGGCAGGCCGAAGAACTGCAGCGGCCGGTAGTCGCGGTAGGCCCGCAGGATGATCTTGAGCGCCCGCAGGCCGTAAGCGGCGACCCGGCGAGCGACGCGCGATTGCCCGTACAAGCGAACGCCGCGCACCGCCATCGGGATTTCGACGATGCGCATGCCGCGAACGCCGAGGTCGACGAACGTTTCGTGCGTATAGGTGAATCGTTCGCGGAGGCTGAGCGTCAGCAGGGCCTCGCGGCTGAACGCCCGAAAGCCGCAGGAGACGTCGTGATATCGCCCGCCGATGAGAAGGCTGATCCCGCGAGCGAACAGGCGGTTGCCGAGGCGCTTGAGCCGCGGCATTTTCGGGACGAGCCGGGGATCGGCGAAACGCGAACAGGTCGCCAGATCGGCCCGGCCTTGGAGAACGGGCTCAACCAGTCGCGCGATCAGCGAGGCGTCGAATTGGCCGTCGCCGTCGATGTTGACCATGACGTCCGCGCCCTGTCGCAGCGCGCTTCGCACGCCGGTCTGGAAGGCTGCCCCCACGCCGAGGTTGCGAGGATGCGACAGGACCTCGGCGCCGGCCGCCCGAGCCCGCTCGGCCGTCCGGTCGGTCGAGCCGTCGTCCACGAGCTGGACGACGATCCGGTCGACGTTGGCGATGTGCCGCGGCACGGCCTGGATAACCTGGCCGACGGTGGCCTCTTCGTTGTACGCCAATACGTTGACGACGAGCAGCATTTCGTGCCTTATCGCGCCCCCGACAACCTTGCAACGGAACGTCTGGAGGCCGCAACCAGCGAGGCGCCTGTCCGTTTCTGCCCTCGCGACGGCCTGCAGAAAACCCGTTTTGCCTTCATCGCGAGCCGTGCCGACGGTCACGCGCACGCATCGCAGTCCGTCCCGACGCCTCGGCGCGCGGATTCCCGCTAGACTTGTGTCGGCATCTAACCAACGCGGCGATGAGGCTGGCCTGGGGGTCGGACG
>CAZERK010000208.1:1296-6439 GCA_964514515.1 uncultured Planctomycetaceae bacterium | reverse complement strand
CCTATCGAGGGCGGCTGGCTGCGCTCGATGCGGGTGGCCCGACTCTTCACGCGTTCGAGCCGTCTCGAAACCGCCTTCGACGCCGAGACGGGCAAACGCTCTGCATTTCCCGGGAAATAGCGCCTCCTAAGCAAGCGGCACATGCACCTCCGTGACGAGCTTCTCCGGCTTCGTCTTCTGGGGATTATTCATGTATATCTCGAACGAGGGCGCTGCCGCGATCTCGCGTCCTTTCGCCGGGATCCATTGTCCGCACAACGCCGCATAGGTCTCGCCGAGCCTCTCGTACGGCCCTCGGTGGGTCGTGACGGCGTAGTCGCCGCCCGCGATCGTCTGGACGCCGACGTCCCCCTCGGGCGTGACGTCCTTCTTGACGACGAGGCAGGCGTCGTAACGAATCTTGTCGGGCGGCGTAACGGCAGGGTCATCGTGGCACAAGCCCAGCATCGTCGGCCTCCACCCGATCAGCCCCTTCCTGCCGGCCCATTTGCAGAGCTTCTCCCACGCAGGCCCGACCTCGTTGTACGGCCCGATGTGCCGAACGAACACGACCTTCATCTCATCGATCTGCTTGATGCTCGCTTCCATTGCTGAGACTCCCATCATGACCGTGAAACGACTTGGCCCGCCGTCGGGGGCATAATGCACGCCCGAAGGCACGTCTGGCAGCGGCAGCGGCTGGTGGATCTCGCGGAATCCGGTGGGCGACTCGCCGAACATCCCCCGGAACGCCCGCGTGAAGGCTTCGTGCGTCTCGTAGCCGGCCTCGAAGGCGATCCGCGTGACGGGCTGGTCACTGTGCTTGAGGCGCAAGGCCGCCCGTTCCAACCGCAGGCGGCGAACGTGGCTCATCACGGATTCGCCGACCATGCCCTGGAAGATGCGGTGAAAATGAAACGGCGAGAAATGCGCGACCGCGGCGATCTCGTCGAGAGACACGGCCTCGTCCAGATGCTGCTGAAGGTGGACCAGCACTTTGAGCATCCGCTCCTTGTAGTCCTTTTCCGTCTGCGGCCTCATTCAATGCTCCTTGCAGGGACCAGACTAACGGAGCGAGATTATGCCTGCTTGATCGTTCTTGCGGAAATGCAGCCCGTTGGACCCCCGACTGCAGCGACAGGCTGCGGCGCAGAGAAGTCACGGCGCGATTGGACAGAGATGCGACCGTCTTCGCCAGGGCTTGGATGGAAACGCTCAGGTGCATCGCGTACCATGTCGCGCGCCCGCGTCGGCTCTCGGATACTGACGCGGCCGTGCCGCACGACGGGCCGGCGGGCTGAAGTTCGAGTCGGGGCACGAGGATTCGCCCGGGGAATCCGTGCAACCAGGTTTGGGTCTGAGCGATGCGGATACTTGTCACGGGCGCGGCGGGGTTCATCGGCTCGCATCTGGCGGAGCGGCTGGCGAGGGCGGGGCATGACGTGCTCGGCCTGGACTGCCTGACGGATTACTACGACCCGGCGCTGAAGGAGCTGAACGTCCGGGACGTGGCGGACGCCGGCGTTCACGTCCATCGACTGGACTTGGCGAAGGACGATCTGGCGGCGGCCGTTCGCGACGTCGAGGTCGTCTATCATCTCGCCGCGCAGCCGGGCATCTCGGCAACGACGAGCCTCAACGCGTACATCCGCAACAACCTTGTCGCAACGCACCGCTTGCTGGAGGCCGTCCGGGGCCTGCGTTCACTCCGCGGTTTCGTCAATTGCTCGACCAGTTCCGTCTACGGGGCCCACGCGACGGACAGCGAGGAGACGCCCGCCAAGCCTACGTCCTACTACGGCGTGACGAAGCTCGCCGCCGAGCAACTCGCTCTGGCGTACCAGCGCGAGTTCGGCCTTCCCTGCTGCTCGATGCGGCTGTTCTCCGTCTATGGCCCCCGGGAGCGGCCGGAGAAGCTCTATCCCAAGCTGATCCGCTGCATGTTCGAGGACCGCGAGTTCCCGCTGTTCGAGGGCAGCGAGCATCATTCCAGGTCGTTCACGTACGTCGGCGACATCGTGGACGGGCTCGCGTGCCTGCCGGACCGGCTCGAGCGGGTCGTCGGCGAGATCATCAATCTGGGCACGGATAAGGAAGTCACGACGGGCCGCGGCATCGAGATCGTCGAGCAAATCCTCGGCCGCAAGGCCCGCATCGTCCGCCGGTCGAAGCGCGTCGGCGACCAAATCCGCACGCATGCCAACATCGCCAAGGCGCGACGGCTGCTCGACTACGATCCGCAAACCCCTCCCGAGAAGGGCCTCCAGGCGGAAGTCGACTGGTTCGCGGGCAAGTTCTATCCGAACGCGGCGACGCCCGGAGCGCCGCACGGTCGCCTGCACACGTAACAGTCCGCCGGCTGCGGCGAAGCGGCCGTCTCTTGTTCCTCGGCCGAGCAGGAGCTCGGCCGCTACCCAAAAGGAAGCCGTGCGCTACCGTGAGGGATGGTCAATCGAATTCTGCCTACTTGGCCGAAACGGCAGCGACGCCCAGCGACACCTTCGTCTGGATTCCGGCCAGCGCCTGATCGATGTCGTGGATCACGTCGTCGGGATGCTCTCCACCGACGCAGAGCCGGATCATGTTCGGCGGGATGTTGGCAAGCTGGCGGCCCGCCTCCCCCTGCTGCTGGTGCGTCGAGATGGCCGGGATCGTCGCGACGCTCTTGATTCGGCCGAGGTCCGTCGCCCGCCAGATGCGCTGCAAGCCGTCGAAAAACTTGCGCGCCCCTTCCGCGCCGCCCTTGACGCAGAACGACATCAGGTGCCCGTAGCGGTTGACGGGCTTGCCGTACTGTTCGTCGCACTCTGCATCAACGAGCCACAGATACTTGCTCGCCAGCTCGTGCAACGGGTGGTTCGGTAGGCCAAGATACTGCACGCTCTCGATCATCGGATGCGTTTCGAGCCATTGCGCGACGCGCATCGTGTTACGGCTCATGAGGTCCACCTTGCTGCGGAGCGTGCGCATGTCGTTCAACGTCATGATCGCCTGCATCGGGTGGAGGTTCGGGCCGTAGTCGCGGTTGGGCAGGTACTTTACGTACAGGGCGAAGTCCCGTTTCATGTCCTCGCTGTCGACGCGCGTCGTGAGGTTCTTGCGGGCGATGACCGCGCCGCAGACGCCGAAGCCGCTCGACGTGAGCGTCTTCGTGGCCGACTGCACCACGAGGTCCGCGCCGTGGCAGATCGGTCGCAACAAGGCCGGCGTCGCCACCGTGCTGTCGCAGATGAGCGGCAGGCCGTGGCTGTGCGCGAGGTCGGCCACCGCCTTGATGTCGAAGAATCCCAGGCCGGGATTGCTCGGCAACTCGCCATAGAGAAATCGCGTGTTCGCGTCGATCTTCGATGCCCATTCGTCGATGTTCGTCGGGTCCTTGATCCAGCGGCATTCGATGTCGCGCTCCTCCTGCAAGCGAACGTTGAACTGCTGGAACGTGCCGCCGTAGCATTGCGCGGTTGCCAGGAAGTTGCGCGACTCGTGAACGTGGTGCTTCTTATGGACCAGGAACGGCTGCGCCGCCGTCATCACGGCCGCCATGCCCGACGAAGTCGAGCAGCAACTCGTCTCGCCGTCATAGCCGTAGCCCTCCAGCAGGGCGAGCGTCCATTCGTAGTAGTAGGTCGACGGATTGGCGATGCGCGAGTAGCACCACGTCGGGATCAGGTAGGCCAGCGCGGCCGCCATCTCGTCCGAATCACGGTACGCCTGTGAGGAGCTCATGAAGACCGGCTCGATGATCGCGCCTTGGTAGTCTTCGATGGCGTCCTCGACGTTGTACAGCCCGTGGACGGCGATCGTGTCGAACTTCCACGTCTTGACAACCTCGCGAACGTACTTGTCGCGCCGGGCCAGGTACGCGTTGTTCTTGTCGATGTAGCGCTGCATCCCTGGCGTAATCTTGATTTCGTCGCCGCCGTACATGGTGACTCTCCTGTTTGCCAAACCGTGCCATCGCGCTCGCCCGCGCCCGTCGCACCCGCACCGCCTGGTCGACAATTCCCTCGCCGGCGTCCCCCCTCTCGTGACTCCAGGATACACGAACCGCCGCCCCGCTCCAAACCGTGCAAGCTGATCGTTCGCGGACCGCGCGGCGTCGGGCGGTCTGCCGAGGTCCTTAAATATCGCAGCGCGGGCGTTGCGCTAAGGACGTCAGGCGGTCGACGCCCGCGTGTTGCCGGAACCGCCGGCCGAATCGTACGGTTTGTGTGCGTTGTCCTCGCCAAGAGCCGTCGCAGGGGCGCCGCAACCTGGAGGTGCAAGATGACAACAACAGAAACAGCCAAGTCGTCGGCAGGACCGGCGGCTTGGTTGCCGGTCCTGTTGGCGACGCTCCTTGCTGCGCTCTTGGGATATGCCTCGCCCGCGCTGGCGGACGGTGCGGCTCCAGCGGCAGGCAGCGTGGGTTCTTCCCCGGTTCTCGTCCCTGAGCCTGCAACGCTGGTCTTCGTCCTCTCGGCGGCCCTTGGACTATTCCGCCGGCGATCCTGGCGGCGAGACGACTGACCTCAGTCCATCCCGCAAATCGGGCCGCATGTAAAAGACGCCCCGAAAGTCAGCCTGTCTTGCCATGGGGTCCGCGGGATAGCATTCGTCCGGCTCCAGCGGCTCCTCCGCCGGAGTCATCTTTCGGAAGACGCGGATTTCGAACGCGCCCTGCCGCGCCTCCCCGAACCGCTTCAGCATCTCGTACCCGCGACTCATCGCTAACCGATCCAACGCCATGCGATGGAAGTCGTTGTCGCTGTACTTGGAATCCCAAATCACGACCGTGCCTTCTGGCATCGACGCCAACAACGCCGGCCCTTTATGCGCTCGCGGATGCTCCACGAGATCGAGGTCGTACGCCACCCAGGGGTTAGTCCAGAAGAGCGGCGCATCCGCCAACTGTTGCGTCTTCAGCCAAACCACGACGCGATGGACCTCGATAGCCTCGTCGTTGAGCCTGAGCGGCTTGGCGAAACTCAGCACCTGCGGAAAAAGCGTCAGCAGAACAAGGCTCGCGAGCCCGGCCATGACGCGCGCTCGCCACAGCTCCGACGGGGCCCGCCCAAACCTGGCCGTCGCCCAGCCGGTCAGAAGCCCGCGCCCCACAAACACCGAAAGACCGCGCTCCGCGGGCAGGGACAGCCCACCAGGCAGCGCCGCTCGCCCCGCGGCGCAC
>CAZERK010000208.1:0-1286 GCA_964514515.1 uncultured Planctomycetaceae bacterium | reverse complement strand
CCAGGGCCACGCGGCAGCTGCTTCTTGCCGGACGGCTCGCACCATCTCGACGGCGCCGGCTGCCGCCAAGACGCCGACAAGCGGCGCGACCGTCACCATGAAACGCGCATACCCGCCGCTGGCGAAAGCGCCGAGGGCTTTCGATGCAGCATGAACGAGGAAGTACGTCGCGCACAGGGCCGGCGCCAACCAGCACCCCCGTCGGAGCAAGGCGACGGCGCCGATGATCGCCAATCCGGCCAGGACCGGCGGAACTGCCAGCAAAGCCGGCGGCACGTAGCTGAGCGGTCCGGTCGGGAGGTACTCCGTCGAGCCTCCGGGCTGAAGGAACATACCGAACGGCCATTCGTCGAATAGCACGCGGAAGACGATGTTGTACGCGAGCGGCGCCCAGAGCGAGACCGCTGCGGCAACCGCCTGTCGAGGACGAGCGTGCAAGCGCACATGCTGCCCCAAACCCCGGCCGGGCCGACGCGCGTCGCACTCGCGGCCGGAGACGAGTCCTTCGCCAGCAAGCGGCCGCTCCAACAGCAGGCCAAGCCACCAAACAGGCAGCAAAGCAATCGCCTCGTGCCGTATCACCAGCAGCAGCGAGAAGACTGCCGATGCCCCCACCGGTCGCCCTGCGTTCAAGAGCGCCACGGCGCCGACCAGATACAGGGCGGCGAAGTTCTCCGTCAGCGTCGTCATCGCGAGCATCAGATTCAACGGTTGCAGGTAGCAGGCCACGACGACCAGCCAGACGGGCCGAACGCCCAGGCGGGCTGCCAGACGCACCGCGACGATCGCCCCCGCCGCCGTCACGCACGCGGACAGCGCGCGCGCGACGTGCCAGCCGGTCGCCGCGTCGCCGAGCCATGCAACGCCCGCCAGCGGAATCGTCAGGCCGGGCCGCCCCCACCAATGCAGCAGATACTGCGGAAACCAACGCGCCCATCGAGCCATCAGGAGGTGCATCAGATCGTCGTCATGGTGAACGCCGTCGGACATCAAGCCGAGCACGGCCGTCAACAGGAAGAAGAGGCCGACGGCCGCCCACGCGGCGCGAAGTTCGGTCAGCGACGCCCCACGGCAGGGCGACGGATCGGCAGGCAAAGTTGTCGTCCCATGAACCACGCTGATTCAGCTTGTTCCGCCTCACCGACAGGCAACGTGCCGCTTGCACGAGTCATGCGGTACGCATCCTACACATAGGGGCGCCCCCCGGCGACAGCGAGGCGACGGAGGCGCAACAATCGACATAGGTAAGCCCTCGCGGGCTGTCCCTGTCACACCACCGTGCGTAC
>CAZERK010000207.1:0-6441 GCA_964514515.1 uncultured Planctomycetaceae bacterium | reverse complement strand
TGCTTGGCTCGTGCAGATTAGCCAAGTGCGCTACAGGGTAGGCACGTGCGCGAGTGAAGGCTTCGTTCCCCTCAAAATCAAGATGTCCGCTCAGGAATTCCTCTTTGCCTTGTTGAGCCAAGACCATCCCCTCAGGCGATCGGATTTCGTCGACCGTTTTCCACACATGGATGACGCCACTTTCAACGCCTTCTCGCAACGGGCTCACCACATCAAGGACCTCTTCACAAAAGAAAAAAACGCTCCTCATCCGTTGCTGGAAAGCGTACCAACGCTGAGCGCCTCGGGGGTCCATGACACAACCTACAGGGTCCGGCCCGGCATCTCGACGCTACTCGTCGTCAGGCTGGCTCCTGACGTGGCCGGCAGTGGCTACTGTTGGCATGACTTGGCCGATCCTCCCCCTCGCCCGCAGTCGGCGACCACGACCCGGACGTGAGTGACAGTTTGGCGCGACCGATGAGGCGCCTGCCTGCGATGCTTTCATGGAGTCCTGTGGGAGCCCAGTGCAGGCGCCTTTCTTACTGGCGTAGGATTCCGGCGTTGGTCGCGCACCTCTTCTTGCGGTTCTCGGCGTTAGGCCGCATCGTCATCCTCACCCTCCTCCCAAAACAGCGACGTGCTCCGGCACTCAGCATTCCGGCTCCCCATCTTTCCCACCCGGTACGCGGCGTACGCGATCAGGGCGATGCCGGCGAGGTCGTGGAAACCGGGAACGTAACCGCCTAAGAAGGGGATCGCTTCCGCTATATGCCAGGCTTCATCCCCCCGAACCCAGTTGATGACCAGGGCGGCGCAGAGGATGATCAAGACGATGCTAACTGTCTGCGACGTTTTCACGGCCATAGCTCCTTCAGATAGCGATCCACTGTCTCGTACCGGACCTTGCCCAACACCGATGGATGTAGCTCCTGAGTAAGGCGGTCCTGGATGACCTTCAGCGGTCCTTTGAGCAGGGCGACAACCGTCACCTTCGCGATCGCCCTCGTTCCAGAAAGGCAGGCATTGACGCTGTTTGCGATGTTCTCGAAGCTCGTCACAACCACCTCGAACACTTCCCAGGATCCGTTCACCTCCCAGGCCACGTCGACGGGGTGCCCGGTCCCTGGAGCTATCCATTCGCACTCCGTGCGATGGCCCCTCTTGTTTCCGACCATCATCAACCATTGGGATATCGTGCGGTGGTCTAACTTCCCACGGCCCTGCTTGGGGATTGGGGGCTCGCCCAACAATGACCACGCCTTATCGGTCAGCTCAATGAGCAGTGCGTTGCGACTCCCCACTCGTATCGCCTGAAAGCAGGCGTATTCGGCATCCTTTAGCTCCTTGCAGATCGCTTCTTGCACCTTGAACCGAGGCTTGCCGATCATCTCAAAGAGCCGAGCTACGGGCACATAGGGATGCTGCGAGGCTGCATACAGAAGTTTCCTGGCGCCAGCGCGCAGCGCAGCGTGCACGGGCAACTCATCGCCTTTACTACGTGCCCGCTGCTGAGCAAGCAGCGATTCAATGTCATTCCGCAGTTCCGGCATCTCGCTAAGGCGTTTGTCAGGCACGAAAGAGAGCGTGTCGTACACAGGCTGGGCATCACGGCAGGGGAGTACCGCGTTGATCCTACCGAGCATGGCATGCGCCCATCGGCCAGCCTGCCGCACCAAACACTCGCCCGGTTCCAGTCCCGGGAGGATGGCCTCCGCATCCGGGGGCAAGAGCAGGGTCCGCGCGGCTTCCGCGATGGATTCAGCATCAGTCAACTTGAAGATGAAGTGATAGTCAGCAGCACTCAGCACATGCCGACTGACAGGGCCGAGGGAGCCAAGCCCCAGGCATACCCCTATTCCAAACTCCCGTCCCATTCGCATGCACTGCGAAATAGGCGACATCCCATCCGGAAACGCCGCCTCAGCTTTGCGGGAGACATCGGCATCGGCTTCGTCGATCACAAACAGCACGTCGCAGCGGTCCGTGCGTTGGGCTCGATGGATCCGTCCGAGGAGGACTTGGTACACAAGCAGGTCGGTCATGAATTGCCGAAGCCAGGACGGCCAGAGATTCGGCATGGAAATCACGACGCTTCGGTGCTGTTCGATCACGTCCCGCTCCAGATCCAAGCCATTGAAAGTGCGAAACAGACTGCCCGATGCCTGGGTCATGCCCTCCAGCACCTGAATGAGCGAGCGATCGTACTCCGGCTTGGTTGAGAACGTCGCCCATGGCGCTGCTTTCGCCACGTCCAGGATGAGCTGCCATGACGGCCACAGCAGAACCGTGGTCAATTGCTTGTTCATGAGGCCAAGGAGCATCCGAATGAGCCTGGCAACTGTCACCCCGGAGAACGCGAGGCCCGCCCGGGCACACAGGATGGTTGGCAAGACGTTGTTCCACACGTTCGCCGGAACACCCTGCGGGCCGTTTAGTCCGATGCGAAGCGTTCCATGGACATCCAAGTGCAACCATGTCGGTCCCAGTAGCTTCGGCAAATCGGCATAATCTCCGCCCTTACGGTCCATCACGATCACGGCGAGCGGTTGGTCCGAGCCCTGATTGAACCGGTCCACCTCTCCGATAAATCGCCGCATGGCGATCGTTTTCCCGGCACCAGCCGTACCAGCCAGGAGGCAAAACACCGGTCCATCAACGAAGACCCCGATAGGGATCTCCTCGTCCTGCACCAG
Organism: uncultured Planctomycetaceae bacterium; assembly: GCA_964514515.1. GTDB lineage: Bacteria > Planctomycetota > Phycisphaerae > UBA1845 > UTPLA1 > CAZERK01. The sequence continues at coordinate 3,766 of CAZERK010000207.1, read as the reverse complement.
GTGACCACACACGAAAGTCGGGTACCTATCGGTGTAGATTGCCTCCAGGCTTGGCGGACGATGCAGACCGTTGAACCGTCGTTCCTGTTCCTGAATGTATGGCTGCAGGGCGTAGAGGAGGGCCTCGGCAACGTCGTCCGGGATCATTCCGTATTCGCAGAGCTGCCGATACGTCGTCAGCTCCGGATGCGGGCTTTCCAGCCGGTGGTGGATAATGGCCTGCAACAGCGCCCTGACCATCTGGCCCATTACTCGTCCTCCGCTGGAGTAAAGAGGATTCTCCCCAGTCCTCGCTTGATGAGGCTCAGCCAGGCGCACCAGGAGCACCGCCACTCGCCATCGCCGCATCGCTTGGAATGCCGCGGACACAGGAAGGCTTGGCAATCGCAGCACTCATGCCCGGACTCAGCGCTACACAGGCCGTGCGAGGGTCCGCCGCCGCCCAAAAAGGACAGCGGCGCTTTTCGGCAGGAGTCGCAAACGCGAAGCAACACGGCCGGGTTCGCTCCCATGCACATTGCCGGGTTGATCAGATGCCCGCTGACCAGCTCCATGTTGTCGTAAACCTGGTACGTGGTGAAGCTGCCATCCCGGTGAAAGATGACAAACTTGTCCGCCCAAAACTCCGCGACTACCCGGCCATAGCGGTCCCGGATCACGTTCAGAATTCGGCGGTTGACCCTCGGTATCAACGGTTGAGGCTGTGCCATGTCCGTCCTCACACTCCCAGGGCTTTTAGCACCCCGCTGCCTGCCCACCAGATAATCCGAAACGCAACCCAGCCCGCGCAGAGCGCTGCCGCGCCCCCCACGCCCCCGCACACCCGGCTCCCCCTGGCCCTGCCGTCCGTGGCAATGGTGCTCGCCCCGGGGGCGGGCGTAACCCTGTGAGGCGAATCAGAGAACGGCACCGGTGCGTCGCCCTTGTCGCCACCCAGCAGGAGTTGCTTTTCCAGTTTGTTGTTGGCCTGATTCATTTGCCGGCCTCCTCATCAGGCGGTTTCATGGCTACCCACGCGCACGGTTCATTGGTCTGGCTGAAGCGCACGCCGAGTACCTTGCCGACCAGCTTGTGCAGATCGATTTCCGTGCCGAGCTGCACGTCACAACCGCAAGCTCGCAGGAAGTCACTGGTCGGCCCGTGCGGGCGCACCGGCAACGGCAATTGCACTTCGACACGCCGTCCTTCTTGTTCCTTACCGAGATGCTCCAGTCCGAGGCGCAGGCAATCGGCCTTCCTGTCCTGTCGAATTTCTCGGATCCCTACCGGATGCACTGTTCCCAACCGATAGGCCGGGAAATCCACCACCTTCAGCAACATTCGTCTGGGCATAGCTCATCTCCTTAAGAGTCCATAGACCACGTCCCTAGAATAAACCTTGGGCGTACGACGCTGCTGATCCTGGCGTGAAAGTTCTGTGACCGAGAATCGCCGCTTCGCCAAAAGCTCTTTTCTGAACATCTCGCTCTCATTGACTGTTCACCTGTGTTGTCCAGCGATTCGTCATGATGCAACTGGCGGAATGGGATTTGCTGGAGACGCATCATGAAGAAGCACAGTGACATGATTATGGCACCGCATGGTCAATCAATGAATCAAATCCGCCGGTACGTGGTGCGCGGATCGCTGCCGCCGGAAGCCGAGATGTTTCCGATCGACGCCGGACCGCAGCCCCGGAACATTGCTCGTCGGCGAAAACGATTTCATTGGAAGCTCATCTGCGTCATTCTCACCATGGCCGCACTTGCGTGGTTCATGAGCGGGGTCAAAGCCGCTCTGACCTGGAACCAAATCCTCTGGCTATTGGACATTCATGATCGGGAGCGTTTCACACGGTTGTTTGTTCTTGGTGTCATCGTTACGGCACTGTGTGCCATCCTGCGCGTGTTGCGTCGCAGGTGAGCGCTTACGCGAAGTCAGGAAACCATCTGAGCCGAAGAAAGGAGAAACTCGCATGCATGACCAAGACCGATCGCCACAAGAGGCTTGCCAACCCAAGGTCCAAACAGGCCCTCCTGATGACTTGTCCGCGGAGGCCGTGAGTTTCGCCGGTGTGCTCGGGGAACTCAAAGAGACGCTTGATCGACTTCAGGATCAGCTCGCTCAATCTGATATCAGCCAGCGCATGGCCCGTGAGTTGGAGCAAGTCGGCTCTGCCGTCCGGGGGTTCCAGGCGGCGCATACGGACCTCGCCACAGAGATGCAGCGACTCAAGGCTGATGAGAAGGTGGTAACTGGGCTGCACGAGCGGTGCCGCGCCTTGTCAGAGCGGTTTTACCAACGCGAGGTGCTCCGACCCACTCTTCTGCGGCTGATTAGCATTGCCGACCGCTGCCGTGAGGACGAGGCTCAGATCAAGAGCTGGTTTGAGGATAGGAACACCGATTCAAAGCCAGCCGTGCATCGGGTTTTCAGGTGTTTATTACGAGCTCGAACGTTTGACCGCCTCGAAATCGAGTCGGCCCTTGGCGACCTGGACGTCGTACCGTTTCAGCGCCAAGCCGAAGACTTCAGTCCCCATAACCAGAAGGCCCTGGCTCGGGTCGCCACCAGCCAGCAGTCCCTTCATGGACAGATCGCAGGCAGGATTCGTCCCGGCTACCAGCGCGGCGACGAGATCATCCGACCCGAGTGGGTCTATGTTTATGCCGCCGGGCCGGCGGCTCCAACTCTCTCAGGAGACGAACAATGAACGCAATCGACTTAGGTACCACACAGACAAAAATCGCCACCATCAACCCATCGGGGAAGCCCGAAATCGTGCTCAACGCGCGCGGCGAACCACACACGCCCAGCGTGCTGCATTATACCGCCGAAGGCAACATCCTCTACGGAACGGATGCCGTCGAGCAGTCGGCTCTTGAACCGCAGGGGTGCGTGCGGAACTTCAAACTGAAGCTCGGTTCCAACGACAACCTGTTGAACAACGGACGCGTTGTGACGGCGACGGACGCTGCCGTGCACCTGTTGGAACGGGTTCTCCGGGACGCCGAGCAGCACTTGACCACCAAGATCATTGAGATTGTCGCCACGGTTCCGGCCAACTGGCGTGACGACGCCAAGCAGGCGCTTCTTGACGCCTGCAAGAGGGTCGGCCTCACCGTCAAGAAGCTTGTCCCGGAACCGACGGCCGGCGCCGTGGCCTACGGCATTCAGCACACCGGCAGCGCGCTGCATCTGCTCGTATTCGACTGGGGCGGCGGTACGCTCGACGTCTCCATTCTCAAGGTGGATGGCGACGCCATGACCGTCCTGGCGACCGAAGGCGTGCATCGGCTCGGAGGCAACGACCTTAACCAGTGCCTGATCGAGAAGGCGCTCGCGGAGTTTCAGGCCAAGCACGGCACGCCGCCGACGCGCGAGGCGGCCCCGCACTTCTGGCTTGATCTGGAGAATCGCGTTGAGCAGACAAAGCTCTCCCTCGGGGCCCGCCCCCAAGTCCCGATGGTCCTCAGCTACCAGGGCGCTCAGCTCATCGTGACTTTCTCCCAGGGAGAATTTCACAATCTCATCGACCCGCTCGTCCAGCAATCCCTGGATGCGGTGGACCGAGCACTGGCCGGCGCCGGCCTCCGCAAGGATCAGATTGACGTGCCGCTCATGATCGGCGGGACCTCACGCCTCAAGCACATCCAAAACCGCCTCGCCGGACACATCGGCAAGCCGGTTAAGCTTGATACTGCCCCCGAAAGAGCGGTTGCCTATGGCGGCGCGTTGATATGTCTGGCTGAGATCACCCAAGGAGGCCGCAAAGCCACCCTTGGGG
>CAZERK010000206.1:0-6461 GCA_964514515.1 uncultured Planctomycetaceae bacterium | reverse complement strand
GACGGTTTCGTGCGGCGGTTGATCTGGACACGAGCCATGACGACGCCCCTACTCACGATCCCCTGGCTCGCCGCATGGCCGACGTACGGCATCATGGGGGCCGGCTTGCGCGAGACCTGGGAATGGTGCCAGCGGCTCACGCACGTCATCCTGCTCTTCAACCTGTACTACGTCGCGGCGCTCATCGTGCTGCGCCTGCCGATCCCGACGCCCCGAGAGGGGGAGTATTCGATGGCGCCGGGGCAGCCGCTCGACCGGCAGCTTCTCTACTCGGCCTTCATCGCCGTGCTGACCAAGGCCCGATACGACGCGCCGTTTCCGGGATTTCTGGTCTTTCATATTGCGAATCTGCCGCCGCTGCGGTTCTTCATGACGCGAATCTTCGGGCCGCACAGCAAGTCCTGCCACGTCCTCGACCCGATCCTGGGGGACCCGCACCTGACCCACCTTGGGCGGAACGTCGTGTTCGGTTTCAACGCGTCGGTCACGTGTCATACGCAGCAGCGCGACACGGTGAGCATCAAGCGGGTCGCCATCGGAGACAACGTCCTCATCGGCGCCAACGCGGTCATCTTCAGCGGCTGCACGATCGGCAACGGCGCCGTCATTCTCAGCGGCGCGGTGGTCCCGCCGAACACGGTCATCGGCGACAACGAGGTCTGGGGAGGGATGCCGGCCAAGAAGATCAAGACGATGCTCCCGGAGGGGGCGGAGTAGGCGTCGCGCCTCCGCGGGACAGCAGGCGGCGCAGGGCAACCGGGGGGGGCGGTCGGACGAGACGGCGGACCGTGAGTATAATGTCGGCATGGCCGAGACGGCGTTCATCCTGATTGTGGAAGACGAGCGTTCCCACGGCGAGGCGGTCAAGGAGGGAATCGAGCGGACCGGCCACGCCTGCCACCTCGTCGAGTCCGGCGACGAGGCGATCGCCTCCATGAAGGTGCGCGCCCCGCACGTCGTGGTCACGGACTACCGGCTCGGCGGGAGCATGGACGGCATGGCCGTGCTCAGGCAGGCCCGCGAGATCAGCCCCTGGACGCAGGGCGTGATGATTACCGCCCACGGCGACGAGAAGCTGGCTCGCGACGCGATTCTCGAGGCGGGGGCGTTCGACTACCTCGTCAAGCCGTTGGACCTGGACCTCCTCCGCGAGACGGTCAATCGGGCCGCGCGCAAGGCCGTCTCCGAGCGCGAGAACCACCTCATGCGCGAGCAGCTCAAGCAGGCTTGCTCGTTCGAGGGGATCATCGCGGCGAGCGGGGCCATGCGGAGCGTGCTGGACCGCGTGCGAAGGCTCGCGAAGACGAAACTGACCGTCGTGATCTACGGCGAATCCGGCACGGGCAAGGAACTGATCGCCCAGGCGATTCACAAGAACTCCGATCGCCGGGCGCGGCCGTGGCTGCCGATCAACTGCGCGGGCATCTCCGAGGGCATTTTGGAGTCGGAGCTGTTCGGGCACGTCAAGGGCGCGTTCACGAGCGCGCACACGGACCGTAAGGGCATCTTCGAGGAGGCCGACGGCGGGACCGTCTTCCTCGACGAGATCGGCGACATGCCGCTGCCCATGCAGGCCAAGCTCCTGAGGGTGCTGGAGAGCGGCGAGATCGTGCGCGTGGGCTCGAATCGGCCGGCGCGCGTGGACGTGCGCGTCGTCGCGGCGACGAACCGTGACCTGAAGCTGGCGGTGACGGAGAGGCGGTTTCGCGAGGACCTGTTCTTCCGCGTCAACCAGGCGGAGATCAACCTGCTGCCGCTGCGCGATCGGCGCGAGGATATCCCGCCGCTCGTCCATCATTTCGTCGAGCAGGCCTGCAAGCTGCACGGCCGCAGGATCGCCGGCATTACGCCGGAGGCCATGCGACTGCTGCACAACTATCGTTGGCCGGGCAACGTGCGGGAACTCCAGAACGTCATCAACCAGATGGTCGTGTTTGCCGCCGGCGACGTTCTCGACAAGGGAGATTTGCCGTCCGCGCCGCCGATCAACGCGACGACCGACATCGTGCCGGTGTCGCCGCGGGCGATGAACGTCACGCTGGACGAATTGACGAAGCTGGCGATTCAACACGCCCTGGCCCAGCACGGCGGCAATCGCGAGAAGGCCGCCAAGCAGCTCGGGATCGGGGCTCGGACGTTGTATCGGAAGTTGAAGGAATACGGGATTTCCTAGGCGTTCCTTTGTGAGCCGCTGATTGTTTCTAGCGGCTCTTCGTTTAGCCGCGACCCGAAGGGGAGCGTTGCCACGCAATCCGCGGTCATGGCGATGGCAGACGCAGACGAGTCTGGTTGCTCGAGCATTCCGAGAAGAGCGACGTATGCCTCGGTGGACGGAAAGCGACCGGCGATTCATGGCGATGGCGATGAGCCTGGCCGAGCGCGGCCAGGGTTTCGTCGAGCCGAACCCGATGGTCGGTTGCGTGATTGTCAGGAACGGCCGGGTTGTCGGACAGGGTTGGCATGAGCGCTTCGGGGGGCTGCACGCGGAGCCGAACGCGCTTGCCGTGGCGGGGCGTCGGGCCGTCGGGGCGACCGTGTACGTGACGCTGGAGCCGTGCAATCACGTCGGCAAGACGCCGCCGTGTACGGAGGCTTTGATTGCCGCGCGCGTGGGCCGAGTCGTCGCTGCGATGCGGGATCCCAATCCGCTCGTTGCCGGCCGCGGTTTTCAGCGGCTGCGCCGGGCCGGCATCCCGGTCGAGGTCGGCTTGATGCGCGACGAGGCGACGGCGCTCAACGCGCCGTTTATCACGTTTCACAAGAAGAATCGGCCTTACGTCATCTTGAAATGGGCCCAATCGCTCGACGGGAAGATCGCCACGCGCACGGGCGACTCGAGATGGATCAGCTCGATTGAGAGCCGTCGGGTTGCTCATGCGTTGCGCGCCCGTGTCGATGCCGTGCTGGTCGGCGTCAACACGGTGCGGACGGACGATCCGGAACTCAGCGCGCGGCACGTTCGGGCGAAACGCATCGCGACGAGGATCGTGTTGGATGCCGACCTGCGGACGCCGTTGAAGGCGAAGCTCGTGCGAACGGCATGCCAGGTTCCCACGATGATCGTGGCGGTTGGGTCGAGGCGGGCGCGGTCGTCGGACGTCGGGTTCGAGCGACGGCGGAAGGCGCTGGAGAGCGCCGGCTGCGAGGTCCTCCTCGTTGGACGTGCCGGCGGGGAGACGAGCCTGCCTGACTTGCTGCGGGCGCTTCGTGAGCGGGGCATGACGAACGTGTTGGTTGAAGGCGGCGGCCGAGTTCTCGGCACCTTCGTCGAGCAGGGCCTCGCGGACGAGGCGGTCGTGTTCGTTGCCCCGAAGCTGATCGGGGGCGATCGAGCGCCCGGTCCGCTGGGCGGCGTCGGCCCGGCGCGGCTGAAGTCGTCGCCGCCCTGTTGTTTGGTGGCGTGCTCGCAGTCTGGCCCTGATTTCTGCTACAATATCCGGTTAGGCATTCCGTAGGGCCGTGGCGGGATTTACGACGGGAGGAGCACGACGACATGAGAGTCGCGACGTACGCCATTGTGACGGTGTTGGGTCTTACAGCGATCGCGTGCGCCCTGGGCGATCCGGGGCGGGATCCCAGAACCATCCTCAGGGATGCGAATGCGGCCGCCGCTCGGCTGAAGGCCATCGCCTATCGCGCCGAGTTTCGCCTGGAGACGCCCGTCGCCGCGCAGTCGATCGAACTCAGCGGCAAGGTCGTAGCCCGGCGGGACGAGGAAGATCAGCACCCTTACGTTCTCGTCGAAGGCACGGTGATTAATCCGATCACGCGCCTCGCGACGCCCTTTCAGTTCGCGATAGACGGGGAGAACGTCTATTCCGTCGAGCATGCCGCGAAGATCTTCGCGAGGGGAACAATTGAGGAGGCCGGGACCAACGTCGGCAATCCGTTGTTTCCCGGCGATTACTTGAACAAGGCGCCGTTTGATGACGAACTGCAAGCGGGTCGGATCGAATACGGCGGCGAGCAGGATATTGAAGGGGTGCGGTGCGAGACGGTCAAGGTCAAGTCCTCGGGTGTTCCGGAGATCGAACGAATCCTGTCGTTTGGTCGGGAGGATCACCTTCTGCGGTGGGCTGAGACGATCGTGACGCCTCCGAAGATGCCGGGTCGGCCGACGATCGCGCGGCGCATGACGTTCATCGCGAAGGACCTGGACACGAAACCGAGCATCCAGGATGACGCCTTTCGTCTTAAGCCGCCTGGCGGCTACACGCTGCGGAGCCTCGCGGACTTACAGCCGTCGGACAACGCGGGCCTCCTGGCCGTTGGCAGCCCCGCGCCGCCCTGGGAGCTTAAGGCGCGGGATGGCAGTACCGTCAGCTTGGAGAAGCTGCGGGGCAAGGTCGTCGTGCTGGATTTCTGGGCCAGTTGGTGCGGCCCGTGCAAGATGGCCATGCCGTCGTTTCAACGGCTCTACGAACGCTACAAGGACAAGCCGGTTGCCGTCTACGGCGTGAACTGCCGGGAGAAGCGGCGCGACGTCGATCCATTTCAGTACATCAAGTCGCAGGGCTTCACGTACGGGCAGTTGCTGGAAGGCGACGACGTTGCGCAAGCCTACCGCGTCGGCGGCATCCCGTGCTACTACGTCATCGGGCCGGACGGCAAGGTCGCCCATGCCGGCGCGGGTTTTGACCCGAACCTGGATCACACGTTGGGGACGATCATCGAACGACTGCTGAAGCAAACATGATCGCGCCGACGCAACGCCTCGCAGCGCCGAGGCTGAAGGCACGGATGCTGCGACAATGACCTCGGAGCATCGCGACCACGCCAGACTGCTCGCCGTCGTTTGCCTCGCGGCAGTCTTCCGCCTGCCGGGGCTGACAGTCGCCCCGCCTCCCCTCAACCAAGACGAAGCCTCGAGAGGGTACGATGCCTGGTCCATCCTCGAGACGGGCACCGACCGGCACGGCCAGCGCTGGCCGTTCTTCCTGAAGAGCTTCGGCCCGGGCGACTACACGGCCGCATTGACGACCTACCTGACGGTCCCGTTCGTTGCGGTTCTGGGGCCGACGGACCTTGCCTTCCGCCTGCCCGACGCTCTGTTCGGCGTGCTGACGGTGCTGCTGCTGGGGCTCTGGTTGAGAAGGCGTTTCGGGAGTCAGACGGCCCTTCTGGCGGCGGCGATTCTGGCCTTCGATCCCGCCCATATCGCCCTGACGCGGACCGCGCACGAGTCCGGCTTCACGCCCTTCTTTCTCGTTCTGGCGATGCTCGGCCTGGACCGGTGCGGGCTGCTGGCCGCAGGCGAGGGCAGCGATCAGCAGTTCCGGCCTTGGCTGCGCGCTGCCTGGGGACTGGTTGGCGGCCTTGGTCTTGGACTGCACACGTGGGCCTATCCGGCGACAAGACTGTTCACGCCGGTGCTCATCGTCGTGATCGTCGTCGTCTTTCGGCGTCGAATTGCAGACTTCACGAGGACGACCGTGCGAGGGGGCGGTCGAAGCGTCCTCGTTGGTCTGCTTGTCGGTCTGCTGGTTGGCTGCCTTCCGCTTGTTGTCACCGCGTTCACGCATCCTGAGAGGCTTGCGGCCAGGGCTGAAGCCACGCTCATCTTTCACAAGGACGCCCCCAAGGCGGCGACTGCGGCGGTTCTGCTGGCGAACTGGTCGTCAAACCTCGATCCGCGCTACTTGTTCTTGCAGTGCGATGACATGACCGGCATCGCGATTCCTCACGTCGGGCAGCATCTACTCGCTGTTGCGCCCCTTTTCCTCATCGGTCTCGGATGCCTGGCTGCCGCGTGGCGGACCGACGCGATGGCGCGGTTGTTGTTGGCTTGGATCCTGTTGTATCCCCTCCCGGCCGCCATCTGTGCGGACTGGAATCCACACCCCATGCGGACCGTCGCTGGTTTGACGGTGTTTCCGGTCGTCGCGGCGATCGGTGGCGTTTGGCTCGGGCGCCGTCTCCTGGGGATAGGGCGAGGCTGGCCGCGAAGGCTCGGCGTCCTTGCTGTCGCCGCAACCGTTGCGAACGTCGGCTGCTTCGCCCGGACCTACTACCACGATTTCCCGTTACTGTCGCGGACCGGCTACCAGACGGGACTGGACGAGGCGATGCGGTTCGTCGCGTCGCACGGGCGGCAGGCGGCGTTCATCCTCGTGACGAACTACACGAACCAGCCGTACATCTACGCGATGCTCCGGGAACCCATCCCGCCATCGGTATTGGCGAGGACGGAGAAGGTCGAGACCCGTGGGCGACTCGGTTTCGATCAGGTGCTCCGCGTGGGCAGGTATTACTTCGCGCCGCGGGACTACGAAGAAGCCGTGGCTCGATTCCAGGATTGCTTCAACACTCTACCCGTTGGGGCCGAGGGTTTGGTGATCGACGTTCGTCTGCCGGGAGGCCCCCCCGCGGAGGAGGCGCTGGCGGCTTTCCCGGTGGGCGATCCGCGCGTACCGGAGGATATTCAGTTCCTGGAGGTTCGGCCGATGCGGATTGGCGAGGGG
>CAZERK010000205.1:0-6521 GCA_964514515.1 uncultured Planctomycetaceae bacterium | reverse complement strand
CGCCCACCGTGCGCCGCTCCGCGCCCGACGGCGCGCGGGGCCGGACGGCGGTTCGTAACGATCCGGGTGGAAGACGCCTGCCGTCGCCGCCGCTTCGCCGCGTACGTGTTGAACGTCCGCCGATCATGGCTCCAAGGAGCCCCGGACTTCAGTCCGGGCGGCCCCACGCATGGACCGTTGCGGGCATGCTCGGCCGCTGCGGACGCGTGCAACTGCGGACGGTCGTCAACAGAGGCATCTTCATGGAAATCGTGCTCTGGTTGGCGTTTCTGGTCATCGTGATTGGCTTGCTCGCCCTTGACCTGGGCGTGCTGAACCGAAAAGCCCACGTCATCTCGACGCCCGAGGCCCTCGGCTGGACGGCCATCTGGGTCATCCTCGCCCTCGTCTTCAACGTCGCCGTCTATTACCTCTACGAGCACCACCTGCTGGGCATCGGCGCGGAACTGGGACACGAGCTGAACGGCCGACAAGCGGCGCTGCTCTTCTTCACCGGCTACCTGGTCGAAAAATCCCTCAGCCTCGACAACATCTTCGTCATCGCTCTCATCTTCGCCTACTTCCGCGTGCCCGCCATGTATCAGCATCGGGTGCTCTTCTGGGGCATCCTCGGGGCGCTGGTCTTGCGAGGCGCGATGATCCTTGCGGGCGCCGCCTTGATCCGCCGTTTCGACTGGATCATCTACGTCTTCGGCGCCCTGCTCATCCTCACAGCCGTGAAGATGCTCGTCGCCCGCCACGACAACCTCGAACCGAACAAGAACCCCCTCGTCAAGCTGGCGCGGCGGCTCTACCCCGTCAGTCCCGACTTCGAGGGCAGCCGGTTCTTCACGCGGTTGGAAGGGCGTCGGGCCGTCACGCCGCTCTTCCTCGTGCTCCTCGTGGTGGAGAGCTCAGACGTGCTGTTCGCCGTGGACTCGATCCCGGCGATCTTTGCTGTAACGACCGATCCGTTCATCGTCTTCACGTCGAACGTGTTCGCGATTCTTGGGCTGCGCTCGCTCTACTTCGTGCTCGCGGGCATCATGGACAAGTTCCGCTACCTGAAGATGAGTCTCGTCTTCCTGCTGGCGTACATCGGCGTGAAGATGCTGTTGTCGCATCATTATCCCATCCCGACGTTCGTCTCGGGTCGTCATCCTGTTGGTCGGGTGCAGCGTGATCCTGGTCGGCCTGGTCATGATCGTCCTGCCCGGCCCGGCGTTTCTGGTGATCCCGGCAGGCTTGGCGATCCTGGCGACGGAGTTCGTCTGGGCCCGGCGACTGCTCCGCAAGCTCAAGCGCAACGCCGTGGCGGTCAAGAATGGTCTGCTGGGACGCAGTTGACGGAAACGGCGAGACGCGCGGAGCTACGCGTGATGAGAGCCGCCGACCTTGGCCGGCGGGTAGCTCCAAGCCCCGACTTGCTCGCTGATCGCGTGCGGTCGACTGTTCTACAGCATTTCACGGTTGCGTGCGGTTTCGTGCCAGGTAGCGGCCGAGCTCCTGCTCGGCCCGAACGCGGAGAAGACGGGCGATCCGCTGCGGCGGATCGGCGCGCTACGGGCGCATGCAACCGTGAATTGCCATAAAGCCGTCGCGCATCTGCGCAAGGCCTTGGAACTCGTGCGTGCTCGATGGACCTGCGGGCAGCGCGGGATGATCGGGTTGAAGCCTGCTTCAACGACTCTCCGACGCGGCGGACGCCGCAGGCGAGGGCGCCGGACCGACGACGAGCGTCCTGGACGCGGCCGCCTGCAAGGTCGAGACCGCATCTCGCAGCGTTCCGAAATCGGCTGCCGGGATCGTCTGCTCGCGAAGGATGGCGTCTCGCCGCAGCTTGATGGTCCGTCCGTCGACCGAGACGTCCTGGGCCAGGCGTCCCCAGGCGCCCTTGACCTCTGCAAGGGGCTTCGGAACGATCGGCGCCGTCCATCCTTCCGGCATCTCGACGAGCAGGTCGACATGCTCGCGAACGAGGCCCGCGAGCTGAACCGGCATGGTGCGATACGAACGATTGACTGGGAGCGGAAACTCCGGCAGGAACGCGGGGCCGTCGCCAAGCTGGAGCATGAAGCGATCGCCGACCTTCTCGACCGTCCCTTCAGAGGCGACCGTCGCTTCCGCTCTCAACGACTCGCGGGATAGTTCCGTGACGGAGCAGGACTTCAGGATCGCGCCGCCGAAGACGCGGTTGGCCATGCCCTTGACGAACTGGCGCTGCGCGTCGGCCGTCTCCAGGGCCGCCGGGTCGTAGAACGCGCCCGTCAGCTTGAGCGTGATTTCGCCGGTCGCCTTGCCGTCCTTGTCGATCGTGATTTTCCCTGCGAGGTCAAACGCGTTGGGCGCGGCCTCCGCCCGACTCCGCACGTACATCTTGAGCAGCTTGCCGCTCTTGTCGACGCCGAGCAATCGGTGACGGCCCCAGGCGCCGGGGTTGTCGAAGATGCCCAGTTGAGGGTGCAGCAGGAGCGCCTCTCCGTCGACGCTCAGCAGGACGACGACGCCTGCGAAAGCGGACGTCGTGGGCACGCTGTCGTCCCAGGCCTCTGCGTCCACCGCGGTCGCGCCGGCCGCATCCAAGCCAATCGCTCGCAGGGCGGCGATCAGCAAGGCGGCCGACTCGAGCGGATTGCCGTAGTTGCTCTTGAAGACTTCCGAGGCATCGCGGCAGGCGAACGAGCGGTACGCCTTGGGCGAGTTGATGAAGTTGAAGGCGTCGCCGAGCTTCTTCTGCAACGCCGCGACGCGCTGCCGCGCCCCGGGAACGCCCTCGACTGCGGACTCGGCGTATTTCTTGACGGCCTCGCCGCCCTTGGACGAGGACAGTTCGACGCGGCGGAGGATGTCGTCGGCCCATTCGCCGGCCCCGGCGCACGTCGTAAACCGCAGGCGACCGCACCGCTGCTCCCATCGTGGCGATTGCGGCTCGGCACGGGAACTCGGCAGGGCCTTGAACTCCCATCGGAATGTCGTCAGCCCGCCCTCGGTCGTCGGCTGCGTCTGCTCTTCAAGCTTGGCGTTGTCGAGCTTCACGTGAAGCTGGACCTCCTTCGGCACACGCACCGTGATGACGCGATGGACGATCGGATAGTCGTCGTCGAGCCGCAAATCCGCCTCCAGCCAAGGCGCGACGCCGGGCTTCGTCTCGATCTCGTAGTCCAGTTCGAGGACGCAGCCGTCCACGATGCCGCTGAAGCAGAGGACCTGGTCGCGCCAGGCGGCGTACGCCGGCCAACCCGCCACGTCGTCCGGCCCGGCGAGGTTATACGAGTAGTCCGCGACGGGGAGAATCGTGCCGTCCGGTAGGTGCGTCCGGGCCACGCGAACCGTCAGCTTGTCCTCCGCGTCGCAGTAGGCGATGCGCGGATCGGCGAAGGTACGGATCGCTCGGCTGTTGAGCATCTTCACCCAGCGATGGTCTCGGACGCGGACCGTCCCGTCCTCCGTCCAGGTGTAGTCCTGCTGCCACCGCAGGATCACCGCGTCGTCGTCTGGATACTGCTGAGCCCCGATCTTGAAGTCGGGCTGGATCCCGTCCTGGGCTCTCAGTTCCGTCGCGGCTCCTAGATGCAGAGCCGTCGCCAACGAGAACAGCAGAACCGTCTTCAAACCCCAAGCAGCCGCCCGACCCGTCACGGCCGGCCGAGACTCGCATTCGTAAATCTCGCGTCGCATGCTCAAACGACTCCTCGATGATCCAAGATGCCGCGGGATGCTCGTTCCCGTTCTTCTCGCGTGGACCTTTTTTGTGCCCCGCGCGCTTGCCTTTCTGTTATTCCTGCTCGTGGCGGCCGCACCGGCCTCGCAACGTCCTATCCAATCCCGCAGACGATCCAATCGTCGCGGATCTTGTTCATCGCATCGATCGCCTTCTTGTAACCCTCGTAGTCTTCCGCCGGGATGATGTTGTTCCTGATAATCAGCTCAAATCGATACGACAGTTCGCCGTCCTTCGGCGTCGCCTCGAACGTCAGCGAAGCCGAGCCGGAATCCATCTTCTGCGCCTCCGGCACGTGCTGCACCTTCCAGCCCGCGGGCAGCTTCAGCGTCTCTTCGTAGATGACCCGGCGCGTCGCCCGCAGCCGCAGACCAAGCTTGCGCGTCGCATCGCTGAGCGGGTAGTTCAGGTCCGACAGGACGAAGCCGCCCAACGGCCGGCACATGAGCGGCAGCTTGAACAGCCGCACGTCTCCGCCGCCCATCGCGTACGACTCGGCCGAGACCGTCATCTCTGCCTTGGCGTCTTGCGAGTAATCGAGCGGATCCGTGTAGCGGAAGTCCTCGAGCCGCGCATTCGGCGCGACCGCCAGGGCGCCCTCGAACAGCGCCCGTCGATCGGGCGACGGCATCCGCCCCACCGTTCGGCGGAACGACGTGCCCGGCGACGCCGACATGTCGAGAACGATCTGCGTCTCGAGGGCGCCGTCTTCCGTCAGCGTGCTCGTGCTCGTGCCGTGCAGCGTGCTGTATTCAGGCGGGAAGTACGGCGAGAGCGTCAGCGGCTGGCCCTCCGGCGTTCCGTAAACGAGGTGCTGTCGAGCCTCCCACGTCGACCACGTTTCGCGGCTCATCGGCGCCCACGTCGGATCGAGGATGCGGAACGTGCCGTCCTTGTTGCGCATGACGGTGATCGTATGGTTGAATTGGTCCGCCGGAATCTCCTCGACGCGGGCGCCGGCCATCGTCAGCGCCGGATAGACTTCGTGCCCCAGCACGCGGAGCACGGTGATCAACATGCCCGCGATGTCCTTGCAGACGCCGCCGCGGTCGCGGAACGTCTCCGTGCCCTTGTGCAGCGTGAAGCCCTCGCAGGGGCCGCGGCTCGTGCCGAAGTAACGAATGTTGTCGGCCACCCAATGCAGGCAGGCGACGATCTTCTCCTCCTCGCCGTCGAGGCCGTTCGTGATCTCCGCGACCTTCGCGCGGATGGCGTCGTCGGCCTCGAACTGCCCCTCGTTGACGCCGTGGAACCAACGCGACTTCGTTTCCCAGTCCGGGATCGTCGCCATGACCAACTTCGGAACGACGTCCGACGTCGAGGTCATGAACGGCTCGCGCTTGAGCGGCGAAACGTCCTCCGCCCACCACGTATAGACGTGCGCCTTCTCGCCAAACCAGAGGGAGGAGCGAAGCGACCCGTTGTAGACCTCGTACTGGACCGGCTTGTCCTTCGGCATGTGCACCGAGTACCGCTTCCTGATGATGGGATAGTCCCCCTGGAACTCGGTTGACTCGTACCAATGCCCCGGCATCGGCGGCTGAAGCTCGTTCTCGGCTTCCTGAAGGCGGGCGGATGGGTCAGCGGCGATGCCGGCTGTCGGACCGGCTGAACTGCCTCCCGCCTGCGGACTGGCCGAGTCGCTGTCACCTCCTGCTTGCGGACTGGCCGGACTGTTGTCCGCATCGTTCAGGTAGGCGATGTTGTAGCCGATCTTGCTGATCCGAACTTCCAGACTGTCGCCGATCTCCAATCGCGGCAGGCTCAGAACGTGCTGCTGGTTGCCCCAGTAAATCGCATGTTGGGGCGCCGGCTGCGTGATCGTGCCGGACAGCGGGACCTCCTCGACCGTCCCGTCCTTGCGGTGAATCCGCACGCGCTTGTAGTTCACGCGATTCGTCGCGGGATCGAACTCGTTCCGCAGCCGCGCGTGCGCGCGGATGCCGGCGTCCGTCAGGATCTTGATGACCTGGCAGCTCTCCGTCAGCGCCAGGCCGCTCTCCTGCACGTAGACGTCCGCCTCGTCCAGCACGTAGACGTACGCGGCGTTGTCGTACGTCTGGGCGTCGCCGGCCTTGGCGATCATGGCCTTGATTTCCTCGTCGGTCGCGGGAACCGGGGGGCCGGCCACCACGCGAGAGACCAGGCAGAACACCCCGACGACAAACGGCCCATACCGTCCCAGCATCGTTCTCTTCTTCATGCGAAGTTCCTTCTTGATCCCGACATAAGCGGATACGCGGCACACCTCTGGAGAGGAGGAGAACCCCACCGCGACGTCCGCGGCGCCCCTTCGTCCCCTGCAAAGCGGGCCCCTCCGCCGCGGAAAAACATACTCTACCCGCTGCCAGATCGCGAATCCAGTCGCGGGCCACGGCTGCGCCTGTGCCAGCAGCGGCGCCTGTACCAGCAGACAATCCGACGATCATCGTGCTCGGCCCGGGGACTGCCTCGGTCGGACGCGACCGGGTACGAGTTCGCGACGTTGTATCGTTCGTCGAACCGGGAGCCGGACCGGCGACTCGCCATGCTCAGCACCGAAAGCGCGCTCGCGCCCTGTTCCCCCACCGGCGTGCGTTTGGACAAGGCTATCCGTAGGTATATCGTGATGCGCGCTCGCCCTTCACGCCTACTGCCGAACCACCTATGCCGATTCACGATTGTGTGGCGTTGCCCCCCCGTGGGCGACGCATGGCAACACGGACTGGCGTAGGTGAAAGGCGTCGGCCGTCCCGGCGCGCCGGGAACGCCAGAAGCGATTTCAAGACCCCATGCTCCCGACTGCGCAAGCACGGGAGGTTCGTCGGATGCTCCATATCTC
>CAZERK010000204.1:5908-6527 GCA_964514515.1 uncultured Planctomycetaceae bacterium | reverse complement strand
GCGGACATGCAGGCCCGCGAGGCGCAGCGGACAGGCATCGCCACGCTCAAGATCGGCTACAACTCGGTCTTCGGCTACTACATTGAGGTCACGAACCAGCACCGCGACAAGGTGCCGGCCAACTACATCCGCAAGCAGACCGTTCGCAACGCCGAGCGGTACATCACCGAGGAGCTCAAGCAGTACGAGAGCGAAATTCTCGGCGCCGCCGAACGTGCTCGGCAACTCGAGTTCGAGGTGTTCGAGGATATTCGGCGACAGGCCGCGGCGCATCTTCCGAGGCTCCGCATGCTGGGCGATGCCGTGGCCGACTTGGACGTGCTGGCCGGTCTGGCCGAGCTGGCTCGTCGGCGAGGCTACTGCCGTCCGGAGCTCGTTGAATTCGAGTCCGCTGATGCCGACGCCAACGACTGCGGGCTTCTGGAGATCACGGACGGGCGTCATCCCGTTCTGGACGTGACGCTGGCCGAACGGTTTGTGCCGAACGACTGCCGGCTCTCGCGAGACGCCCACCGCTTGCTGGTCATCACGGGGCCCAACATGGCCGGCAAGTCGACGTACATCCGACAGGTCGCCCTGCTCGTGCTGCTGGCACAGACGGGCAGCTTCGTCCCAGCTA
>CAZERK010000204.1:4495-5897 GCA_964514515.1 uncultured Planctomycetaceae bacterium | reverse complement strand
CGGCGACGAGTTGGGCCGCGGCCAGTCCCCGTGCATGGTCGCGATGGGCGAGACGGCCCGCATTCTGAACAACGCGACGCAACGGTCGCTCGTCATCCTCGACGAGATCGGGCGCGGCACGAGCACGTACGACGGCTTGGCGCTGGCTTGGGCGATCACGGAGCACCTCGCCCAGCGGATTGGTTGTCGGGGCTTGTTCGCGACGCATTATCACGAACTGACGGACCTAGCCGACCGCCTGCCTGGAGTCGCCAATCGAAACGTCGCCGTGCGTGAGGAACTTCGCCCCAAGGGGGCGGGCCGCGACGTCGTGTTCCTCTACAAAATCCTGCCCGGCGCGACGGATCGGAGCTATGGCATCCACGTCGCCGGCATGGCTGGGCTTCCGGGAAGCATCATCAAGCGGAGCGAGGTCATCCTGAGAGGCCTGGAGGCCGGCTTCAAGAAGGGGAGCCGATCGAGCGATACGGCATCGAAGCCCGACACCGGCGCCACCCGATTGCCGCTATTTCCTGACGAGCCCGACATGCCTAACTGGTGGCGGGATCTCGTGGACGCCGTCGCCGCCGTGGATGTAGAGCATACGATGCCGATCGAGGCCCTTTCGGTCTTGCAGAAGCTCCAGGCGACTCTACGAAAGACGTGCTGATTGCCTTGGACAGCGGTTGCAGGGATGGTCTATATTGGTGAGCTGGCACAGCCGGATGACCGGGCAGCAGCGGTTGAACGACGGCGGTTTCCGTAGCCGGCTGCAACGCTCGAGGATGTCGAGCGCGTTGCCTCGTCTCGGGCAGGTCTGAGCTGAAGCCGGAAGAGGCGGGCATCTGCAGGCAATTGCTGAGTTTCCTTGGGTGGCGGCAGAAGACTGCCGCGGGAGGTCTGCTTTGATCCTCGAGTATCCGCTTCACGACAGACAAGCGGCGTCCTTCCGAAGTCGCTTCTTGTCGGCGGCCGTTGTGGTGATGGCATGTACGATCTTTTGGCTGGCCGCTTCCTGCTCGCCCAAGGAGCCCGCCCCTGCTGAACGATCCTCCGCGGCGACGGCACAAACGGGCGCACCTGCGCCCGTTCAGCCTGCGAGCGCCCCGAGCCAAGCTCCTTCGCGGCCCGATCCGCTGGAGGCGTTCGTGGATCTGGCCAAGCACGCTGAGGGCAACGATGCCGCCTACCTGCGAGCCCGCCTGGCAGATAGCCTCCTGGCCAAGGCGAAACCGCCTGACGTTGATCCGTCATCGGATCCGTTTCTCAAGGGGTTGATGGCTCAACTGAAGATCTGTCAGCCGACGTCCTGGAGGGCGGGCGCCGAATCGACCAAGATCATCGTCGAGACGAAGAGCAACGCGTTGGGCCGGGAACTCCAGTTTCTGTTCGATTTCGCATACGACGAGCAGCGGGGCTGGCT
>CAZERK010000204.1:0-4485 GCA_964514515.1 uncultured Planctomycetaceae bacterium | reverse complement strand
TAGCGAGTCACGGCTACGGTCGCAAGCCGACGGATGGGGCCGAGGCTGCACCGATCCATGCGCCTGGCCGCAAGCCATCCGATGGGACGGTTCGCGGGTCATGATCGCCGTGCCGCACTTGGATGAGGCAGACGTGCAGCACGACGGCGGGAGATCGGCGTGCGGTGTCGCCCTGCCAATTGCCGCGTTGGGATGACGACGATGAGATCGCTTCTGAGCGTGCTGGGTGTTGTGCTGCTGTTTGTGGCAAGCGGCTGTGGAGATCCGCGGCAACAATTCGGCCGGACGTGGTACATCGACGGCGCCGGCAACTGGGGCTTCGGCGTGCTCGACGTTCCGCAGGGCTTGGCGGACAAGGGCTATCGCGGCGCCGTGACCAATCACCGCTGGTCGCTCACGCTGAACCCGGCCCTGGACCAAACGCTGCGTTTCGTGGCCCGGGGCTCCGGCCAGATGCTCGGCAGCGAGATCACGAACTACCTGAAGAAGTACCCCAAGGCCGATGCGAACATCATCGCGCTGTCCGCCGGTACGGGCGTCGGCATCTGGGCCATCGAAAGCGTCAAGCCCCCCTGCAAGGTCAACAACTGCATCATGCTCGGATCGAGCCTGTCCAGCCGCTACGACGCCCGCAAGGCCCTTGCGAACATGAAGGGCAAGATCGTCGTTTACTATACGAGCACGGATCCGGTGCTCCAGGGCCCCGTTCGAGCGCTCGGGACGATTGACGGCACGTTCGACGATTCTGCCGGGCTTGTCGGCTTGCGAGGCCCCGGAAACGAGACCGGCCGGATCGTGAACGTCGCGCGATCGAGCCGGCACGCGGGTTTAGGTTGGACCGGCGGCCATGCCGACTGCACTAATCGGCGCTTCGTGGCGGCGGAGTTGTCGAGGTGGATTGTCGCCGGCGCGGCGATCGCGGAGGCCGAGCCTCAAAATCAAACGAAGGTCCTGCACGCGAACCAAGCGCCGCCCTCCGACAGCGTGGGCGATTCGGCTGGGCGATCCGCAGCCCCAGTCCTCGTCCGGTCCGGCGACCGCCCCACCAAGGAGGGGGGCAAGTCGCGACCGCGTACGGCGTCCGCGCCTCGCAGCGACAACTAGCGTAGTTCGTCACGCTGTTTGCCTCTTATTGTGTGGCACCGGCTGGCGGCTGGTGCGGCGCACAGGCTATTGGCCTGTGCCACACCCTGATGCACGAATTCTGACTAACTCCACGAGCCGGCCCCCGCGAGACACAGTAGACGACTGTTCCGACGCGCGCGAAGCTAACGAAGGCGAGGCGGTGAACGGTCCAACGGGCGTCTCGCACCCTTCTGCGGACAGGGCGCCGAGGCACGCCCAGGAACCCCCTGCTTCAAGCCGCGCGGTGCTGGCAGCACGCGGACGTGCGACGCCCATCGAGCGGCCTCGCCGCCGCCTCCATCCGCGCCTCTCAGCGAGTCGTTCCTGGCCGCCTGTTTCCCGGAAACGCTTGAACGGATAGACTGCAGGCTTTGCGTGATGGAGACATGATGCGCACTTGGTGGATCACAATCGGGATTGTTGTCGTTGGGGGAAGCGCGGCCGCGTACCTCCTGTTCGGGGATTCTGATTCGCAGGCTGAGATCGTCTCGGTTGCTGTCGAAGAGGCTCCGATCACGATGACGATCGAGACAAGCGGAACCGTCGAGCCGCTGACCACCGTTGAAGTCGGCTGCGAAGTGACGGGCAAGATCATCGAGTTGATGGTCGGGCCCGACGAGCCCGTTCAGAAGGACCAAATCATCTGCCGCATCGATCCGGAGTTGATGCAGGCGGAGCATCAGCAATCGCTCGCCGATCACGCCAAGGCGGAGAGCCTGCGGGCCGACGCGCATCTCGCCCGCGACGAGCAGATCGCCAATTTACCAGTTCTGACGAAGCAAGCTCTCGCCGGCAAGCAGGAAGCCGAAGCGGCTCTGCTCGACGCCGAATATACGTGGAAACGGATCGACAAGCTGTTTCAGGCAGGCGATGCGACAGAAATCGAATGGGTGATCACCAAGGCGCAGTGGATGCGCGCCCAAGCGGCGCTCAAGGCCGCCGAAGCCGCGTACGATCTCGCCCTGAACAACGAGAGGATTCTGCCATCCCGGGCCAATCAGGCCGTTGAACAGGCTGAAGCGGCGCTCAGGCTCGCGAAGGCGCGCTTGGATTTCACGGGGACTCGCGTCGAACGCTGTACGATCCGGTCGCCGATCGATGGGATCGTCCTCAAGCGATACTTCGACGTCGGCACGACGGTGAATGCGACCTTTCAGACGCCGCCATTGTTCTTACTGGCTCCGAGTCTGGACCGGATGAAGGTCAGCGCACGCGTCAGCGAGTCGGATATCGCGCACATCGAGGAGGGGCAGAAGGTCCGTTTCACGGTTGACGCACGGCAGCCGGTCAGTTTCGAAGGGACTATCAAGCATCGCTACAACCAGCCGGAGATGATTCAGAACGTCGTGACGTACACGGTGGACTTCGAGGTAGAGAACGACGCCCGGCACACGCTGATTCCCGGTCTGTCCGTGAACGTGGAGATCGTCTGCGTGGAGAAGCCCAAGGTGGCGCTTATCTCGAACACGGCGTTGCGTTTCAATCCGCCGCTGGCGTTGGAGCAGCGGCGAGACCTGCTCAGCACGGCGACTTGGCCGCCCAAGCCGGCCACCGATGCCGGCGGGATGGAGGCGCTGTATTGTTCGAGGGCGCACGCCTGGACGTATGAGGCGGCGACGCAGCGTTGGTCGATTGTGCCGCTCTGGGTTGGCGTGACGGACAATGCGAACACGGAAATCCTGGCCGGCGCCCAGCCCGGCGACCAGTTCGTCCGCAAGTTCATCGACAAGTCCGATTCCGGCTTCAGTTTGAAAGAGGCGATGCGGTTGGCCCGTCCGGAGAATCGCACGCTATAGCCGACACAGAGACCCTGAGGCCTCCCACCGCGCCTGCTCGCTCAACGACGGCTGACATACCGGCCCAGCCTGGCGCCGCCGCGATGGTCGAGCTGCGCGCATTGCACAAGGTGTACGACGCGGGCGACAACCCCGTGCACGCGCTTCGCGGATTGAACCTCGTCGTCCCCGAGGGGCAGTACATCGCGATCATGGGCGCCAGCGGTTCCGGCAAGTCCACGCTGCTGAACGTCCTGGGCGCGCTGGACGTTCCTTCCAAGGGCTCCTACTGGCTGGCCGGTCAGGAGACCAGCAAGATGAGCCGCGACGCGTTGGCCCGACTTCGTAACACGTACATCGGCTTCATCTTCCAGAACTTCAACCTGCTCAATCGCAGCACGGCCTTGGAAAACTGCGAGTTGCCGATGGTCTACGCCGGGGTTCCGGCCCGCAAGCGTCGCGAGGCCGCGATCGCCGCAATGCAGAAGGTGGACCTGGTGGATCGTGCCCACCATCTGCCATCGCAGCTTTCCGGCGGACAGCAGCAGCGCGTGGCCATCGCTCGCGCCTTGGTCAACAAACCTCGCATGTTGCTGGCGGACGAGCCGACCGGGAACCTCGACACGCATACGAGCGAGGAGATCATGAGCGTCCTCAAGGACCTGCATGAGCACGAGAACCAGACGATCATCATGGTGACGCACGACCCGGGCATCGCCTCCTTCTCGCAGCGGGTGATCGTCCTGCGGGACGGCGAGATCGTGGCCGACCAACCGACGCCCCGCTGTGGCGGCCCCAAGGTGCCGGACGTACGCGCCTTAACGCTCGCCAAGAACTGAAAGCGATCTTGCGAACGAGGATTTCGCGTGCTGGCGCTCTGGATTGAATGCTTCAAGATGGGCCTGAAGGAACTGTGGCGGCATCGCCTCCGCAGCTTCCTGACCATGATCGGCATGATCATGGGCGTCTCCGTCGTCATCATCTGCGTCAGCGTCGTCCAAGGCGTGAAGGACTCGCTCATCTCCGACATCCGCAAGGCCGGCCGGAACATGATGTTCGTCATCAGCCAGGAGACGAAGCGGGCGGGCTCTCTCCGGGGCAGCGAGGGTCTGTTCAGCAGCAACTTGTCCAGGGCGGACGTGGAGGCGATTCAATCCGAATGCGACGCCGTGGCGATGGCGACGGGCTTGCAGGCGATTAACCAGCAAGTCGGCACCGAGACGAGCAACTTCAACGTACCCATCACCGGCGGCGACGAGAAGTACACGGCCATCCGCAACTGGGGCATCTCCGAAGGTCGGGACTTGGAGCCCTTCGACATCATCGCCCCGCGGCGCGTCGCCCTGATCGGTCAGACGACGGCCCGGGAGCTGCTCGGCGACCAGAGCCCCGTCAACCGCGTCGTTCGGATCGGGGCGCTGAGCTTCAAGATCGTGGGGCTACTGGAGCCGAAGGGGTTTAACCCGCTCGGTATGGATGAAGACAACACGATCGTCGTCCCGCTGCCCATCCTCCTGCGCGACCTGATGGGCGTCTCCGAGCCGACGGTCGTTCTCTGTTCGGCGACGAGCGACGATGAGGTCGA
>CAZERK010000203.1:0-6548 GCA_964514515.1 uncultured Planctomycetaceae bacterium | reverse complement strand
ACGATAGACAAGGCCGACAACAAGACGGACAAGGGCTCCCTTGTCGTTCGGATGGTGCGTTGGCCACTGCGCACGGGCGCGCACATGACCGAACAACGACCTGCGTTGTGGCTGCTGGCCGCCCTCGTCCTGGCACCGGTGCTGTACGTCGGCTCTCGAAGTCTCGAACGCGTCGTGCACGGCCTCCCGAAGTATGACAGAGCCTTGTCCCTGCAATGGGAGGCGTTGCCGGATTGGCTTCGGCTGGATGACAACCGGCACGTCCTGGACGGCCTCACGCGACAGGCAGACCTGCGGCCCACGGACCGGCTGTTGGATCCGAACCGCGCACGCCGCCTGGCAGATAACCTCGCGCCGGCGAGGACGATGTGGGTCAAGGAGGTCCAGCGAGTCCTCGTTCGACCCGACGGCATCGTCTCCGTCTGGTGTGGGTTCCGTCGGCCGACTGCGTGGGTCCGCCAAGGCAAAAACTGCTATCTGGTTGACGAGGACGGCGTTCGACTTCCGGGCCAGTACGATGCGGTCGATTGTCGTGACGGCGCCCTGTTCGTCATCGAAGGTGTCGATCTGCCACCGCCGGCCGTGGGGCAGCCGTGGCGAGGGGCCGACGTCGCCGCGGGCATCCGCTTGGCTCGGCTGCTGACCGGGCATCCGTTCAGCCATCAGATTGCGGACATCATCGTGGCCAATTATGACGGCCGTCGCGATCGCGATCGGCCGTACGTCGAGTTGACGACGGACCGCCAAGGCTCCCGCGTTTGGTGGGGCCGGCCTCCGGACGAGGAGTTCGGCACGGAGATCACTGCAACGCAGAAGCTCACGCTGTTGGGGACGCTCTATCGACGTTGGGGGCGCATCGACCTGAATCGCAAGTACGTGAACATCATGACGTGGCCCGATCGCATCGCCGTGCCCGTCGATGCACCTTCCAAGGCGGGCCGCCTCCTTCGCGGATAGAGCGTTCTCCGCCTGGATGCGGTCACGCTGTTCGCCGCTTCTTGTGTGGCACCGGCGGACAGCCTGTGCCACACCGTGACGCACTGATTTTGACCGACTGCGCTACGTCGACGGTGCATTCGAGCCTCGCGACGAGTATATTTTCCTGACGTGATAGATCGGGCGTCCACGGATGTGGTGGTAGACCCGAACGAGCAACTCGGCCAGGACGCCGAACAGAACGCATTGCACGGTGCAGAAAGTCAGGAGTGCGCTGAGCGAGACCAGCACGTTGCGGTTGAGGTTCAGGCCATCGGGCTGGCCGAGGTAGCCGAACTTCTGGGCGATCGCGACGGCCAGCAGGAGCACGGCCAACACGAACGTCACCAAGCCCAGCTTGCCGAAGAAGTACAACGGCTTCGTCATGTACGTGCCGAGGAACTTCACGGTGACGAGATCCAGTAGCACGCGGATCGTCCGTCCGAGCCCGTACTTCGTGCTGCCCCGCGTCCGCGGTCGATGATGGACGATCATCTCCGTCGTCTTGGCGCCGTGCCAGGCGGCCAGCGCGGGAAGGAACCGATGCAAGTCGCTCGACAGGCTCACGCCTTCGATGACTTCGCGGCGATACGCCTTGAGCGTGCAGCCGAAATCGTGGATCGGCACGCGCGTGATGCGGCTGATGATGGCGTTGGCGATTTGAGAGGGAACTCGGCGGCTGAGCCATTTGTCTTGTCGATCTCGTCGCCAGCCGCTGACGATATCGTACGCAGGCGGGCCGTTCAGTTTTGCAAGCATCGCGGGGATGTCCCGCGGGTCGTTCTGCATGTCGCCGTCCGTCGGGACGATGACCCGCCCCCTGGAATGCTCGATGCCGGCCGCCATCGCCGCCGTCTGGCCGAAGTTACGACGGAGTTCGATAAGCTGCACGCGCGGATCGGACTCGACGATCCGGACCAGCTTTTCCAGGCTCCGATCCCGGCTCCCGTCGTCTACGTAGATGATTTCGTAGTCGAGCTTGTTGTTCCCAAGGACGGCCGTCAGCTCATTGTGGAGCGGCTCGACGCTCTCCTCCTCGTTGAAGACGGGCACGATGACCGACAGATCGCACGGCTGGCGGCGGTCCGGAGCCTCTTGCTGCTCAAAGGCGTCGCGTTGCTCCACGACGGTCGGAACCGGCATTCGTAGAATCCTCAAGGGCGCTCGGGCGATGCGCCATCCGCCTCTCCGGGTCGCGATGGACGGACGTATAGTAGCCCCGCGAAAGCCAACTCAGCAACCGTCCAGACCGTCCGCAAGAGCAACGATCCCAGGACGATCTGAGGGCCGCCGAATACCGGCGCGAGGACGCTGATGATGATGAATTCGCGAACGCCGATTCCGGCTGGCATGAACAGGACGAGGAAGCCGACTGCCGTCGCGAGGGCCGTCGCGCCGATCAAGAGCAGCATATCGGTGAGGCTGGAACAGGGGAGGCCAATCGACTGGAGCGTCATCCAGAAGCTCAGCCCCAACAGGCCCCAGCCGGCGATCGGAATGGCAACGGATCGCCAGAACACGGCGTAGCAGGCGCCGGCGGAAAAATCGCGCCTCGTTTCCTTGAAGGGCAGCGAAGCAAACTTCGCCAGCCTCCCAAAGATGGCCGGATGGAGGCATGCCGTCATGCCGACCGCGGCGCCGCCTGTCGCAAGCCACAGCCACCGCTTGTCGGGTAGAGCGACGGCCAGGCAAATGCACGACAATGCGCTGCCGACCGCCATCATGACGGCCGTTTCATAGACGGTCGCCAGCCCTATTGCGATTCGACCTACGCCGGAGGCGCGGACCATCGCCGTGCGGATGACAACGACCAGGGCCTTTCCAGGGACGTACTTGCCGACCGTCCCGACGCCGTAGGCGCGCACCAGCTCGAGCCAGGAAGCTTGCATTCCCATCGCCCGAAGGAGCCTGCCCCAGAACGCGGCATAGCAGATCTGCCCGCCGACGTAGGTCGCCGTCGCCAAGACGAGCCACGGAATGCTGACCGAGCCCAGCGAGATCGACTGCCCCTGCGCCGTCCAGTCGCCGTACAGGCGCCAGACGTGCCGGCCGATGGCGTACAGCACGATCACGACGAGGATGACCTTGCCGATACGCAGCAGTCGCCGACGGCGAACGGCTTTCGTCGGCGGTTCCGTGTCGGCAGCCGACGCTGCTGGTTGCGCTGTTCCTTCGCCGCCGGTCGTGCCTGGACTGGCCTCGGGCATTTCTTCGCAATCACGCAACAGGGTCATGCGGGTGTTATACCAATATCAGTTGGACTGTCTGCGCGGCCCTCAGCGCCTGCGATTCGTCTGCTTGGTTTCCGAGGGTCCGCGCGCGGGTTGGCGCACGCGGGCCGTCACCTCGTTCGCTATGGGAGAGGATCGGCTGTTAGGTGCTTGCGAGACGATCACCAGTTCGCGTGGACACCGCCCAAGGACCATCGTCAGAGAGCCGTCCAGGAGCCGTGCGATGAGGGTCCGTCGAGGCTGAGGCTGTGCCATCCAAACCGCTGGAGGACTGACAGGCACCAGTGTCGCGACGACCACCACGTCGCTACTCTGCCGGACCGGTCGCCGGCCGCGGCTTGATGCTCAACGCTCCAGAGAACTCGCCTTGGAAGACGGGGCGACCGTTCCATGTGACCTCGATCTGCTTGCCGGGTTGAAGCGGATCGGGTCCTGCCGTGATGAGCCAGGAGGTGACGTGTCGCGGGGTGAGCGTCACGCGCCCCTCAGCGTCGACCTCTGCGCGAAGATGGGCAGGCTCGGTCGTGTCGCTCTCAGCCTCAGCGTAGACCCACCAAACGCGCGCGATCGGACCAACGAAACGATAATCGATCACGCACGGCAGCGGCGGACGGCGCTGTTTGAGCAGCCATCGGTAGAGGTCGGTGGTCGAGTACGCCAGGTCCCAGCAATTGTGGCCGACGCCCGGGTAGCGCGTGTACTTCGGACGGCCGCCGACCCGCTTCATCGCGTCGATCATTCCTGTCGCCAATTCCACGTTGACGGCGTCGTCCAATTCGCCATGAAAGGCCCAGACAGGCATTTGGACGATGTTGGACGCGTATTCCTTCGGTCCTGCTCCGCAGACCGGCGCGATGGCCGCGAACAGGTCCGGCCGGCTGATCGCGAACTCCCAGGTGGCGAAACCTCCCATCGATAGGCCCGTCAGGTAGACCCGATCGCGATCCGTTCGGTACGCCTCGTGAACGGCTTCCAGCGCCGCGTAGGCTGCCTGCGCATCCTCGCCGCGAAACCAGAGCGTGTGTGCCTGCGGCGAGACGACGATGAAGGGGAACCGCGTCGGCCGACCTCCGACGAATCGCGGCAGCCCCAGCGCGGTCTGCTTGATCCCATCGGTTCCGACCTCCCCGCTGCCGTGCATGAACATGATGACGGGCCATCGGTGCGCCTCGTCGAGGCTGTATTGGGCGGGAAGGAAGACGGCATAGCGATAGACGTCGCCGTTCGGCAGGTGCAGTTCCTTCGGGATGAAACCCGGCGGGAGCTGGGGGCCTTGGCGCGGGGCCGTGGGGCGGCTGGCCGAAGGCTTGGTTGCGGCAGGCGCGCTCGCCGTCGTCCTGACGGCGGACACGTTGGCGGCTTGCGCATCCCTCGCCGCTTGGATGTCGGTAGGTCCGCTGGCGACGGTTTGCGCGTGCGAGGTCTCGTCAGCGGTGGTCGCAGTCGGCAGGGCAACTCTCGTCGCGGCCGGCGAGACGACTCGTGTTGCATCAGGCGTGGCGGCCTCCGGAGCAACGGGCGCAGTTGCCTCAGGAGCGGGCAGTTCGACAGGCGGCGGTGAGGACACGTCTCGTTGGCCGGGAAGCGTCAGGACGGCCGAGGCCGCGGTCGCCAATTGCACGGCCATAAGGCTTCGCCAGAGCATGCGCAGACCTCCTTGCCTCCCTTGGACGCTCGCCTGCTGCGGCAACGGCAGCTTCCCGTGAGGCGCCGCATGACGCTCGTGCCCCCCCATACGGACCGCAACTATGACGACGCTAGGCGGCTTGTGGCGAGCGTTTAGAGACGCTTGCCGAACGGCGCGATGACGGTGCTCGTCGCGACGCCGTTCCGAAGGACCGCGACGCGGGGGCTGCGATCCATAGCGAAGAGCCGCTCCGTTGCGTCAGGAGGCGGCCGCCTCATCCTCGCCGGCCGGCGCGGCCTTGGCGCTGGCCCGCAGCGCATCGTGCTCCTTCTTCGCCTCCGCCCACATCTTGTAGGCGTCCGAGCGATTGCCGCGACGGTACTCGATTCCGGCCTGTATTCGCTTCCGCTTGATATCCTTCGATTTCCGCATCTGACGTCCTCACCTTGTTTGCCTAGAAGGCCGAGGCGCACGCTGGATCGGCCTTGTCCGTCGGGCCGCCCATCAGGACGGTTTGTCCGACCGGCCAGCC
The DNA here is from genome assembly GCA_964514515.1 of uncultured Planctomycetaceae bacterium. GTDB lineage: Bacteria > Planctomycetota > Phycisphaerae > UBA1845 > UTPLA1 > CAZERK01. The sequence continues at coordinate 1,183 of CAZERK010000203.1, read as the reverse complement.
CGGAAAGCGTCCGCCGCTGGGCGGCAGCGATCCCGGTCGTGGCCGCACGGTCGGGGATGTGCCACGACTCTGGCACCCTACAGACCGCTGCGCACCGTGCCATGACGGCGACACCATGCCGGGCCGCGTGACCGCGGCGCCTGCCTTGTCATTATTGTAATGGCACAAGGCGCAGGCGGCACGAAGCGACGAACGCGAGGGAACGAGGATCGGGCCACGACGGTGGGCGCGGCGATCATGCGACAGCCAACGCGGGCCTGATACGATCGATGAGTTGTGGGGTGCGGCCGGGCGGCGCCGGGAACGCCGCGTCCGTTCGGGGTGGGACGTGGCAAAGGCCGCGACGGCAGCGACCGTCGTGTCGCACCGAGAAAGCTCCTTCTGACCTATCATCACGAGGCATCCGATGGGACGGACTACGCGATAACATGCTGTCATAAAGAGGGTTACGCAGGCTGTCGTCCTATGAAGGTTTTGCAAAAAAAGATGGTTGACAGGGCACATGGAACGATTACATTACTGTGCTGCAACGTTTTTGCCGGCCAGCGCGGCCACCGTAGGGCTCCTGGTAGTTGCAGGGAGGATGATGCGGACGAACAGCCACGAAGGGATCCCTTTCTCGTCGGCATGACTGCTGGTAGGGGCCGTCGGATGACACCGATCGCCACCGGCAGAAGTCGGTGGCTTTTTTTGTCGCCTCCCGGACGGGGCATCAGCGGACGGGATGACGCTGGATTTGAGGGGAGCCGTAGGAAACTCGCCCGCGTGGCGCGCCCTGTAGAGCACGACGGTTGCGTGTGGGCGGAGTCGGGCTCGTAGCTCCGTAGGGTAGAGCGCGTCGCGGAGAAGGAGGAGGTCGGTGGTTCGAGTCCACTCGGGCCCATTGGACGACGCCCCTGTGGTTTGGGGGCCGTGGGATGGAATGGGGCTCGTTGATCCTGTTGGCTGCCGTCGCCGTACTGGTGGTGTTGCGGTCGCGAGGCGGCGGCTGAGGCCCCAGAAAGTGTGGCTGAGAGTTCTCAGCCAGCCGATTGACGCGGGCGTCCAGAGGAGCGCGGTCACCGGATGGAACCGAGGCGGCGAGGAGGGACGAAACCGGACGGGCCGATTGGGGTCGTAGCTCAATGCGAGAGCACTAGCTTAGCAATCTAGGGGTTGCCGGTTCGAGTCCGGTCTCCTCCAG
>CAZERK010000202.1:0-6548 GCA_964514515.1 uncultured Planctomycetaceae bacterium | reverse complement strand
GCCTCCGCCTTGGTCGACGGCGTGAAGAGCGGCTCGGGGAGTCGGTCGCATTGTCTCAGGCCGGCGGGCAGCCGTATCCCGCACACGGTTCCGTCGGCCTGGTCCTCCTTCCAGCCGCTGCCCGCCAGGTAGCCTCGGACGACGCACTCGATCGGCACGACGCGAGCCTTGCGGCAGATCATCGCGCGGCCTCGCAGTTGTCCGGCGACCCCCTCGAAGCCAGACGGCACGTCCTGCTCGTCTGCGACCAGCCTCATCAGATGGTGCGGGCACCAGGAGGCGTACCGGTCGAACCAGAACGTCGACATGCCGGCCAGGACGCGGCCCTTGTTCGGGATCGGGTCTGGAAGCACGCAGTCGAACGCGCTAATCCGGTCGGTCGCCACCAGCAGGATGCGGTCGCCCAAGTCGTAGATGTCGCGGACCTTCCCTCTCCGGACCGGCACGCCCGACACCTCCGTCCGACGAACGAGGTCGTCGCTCATGGATTCGCCCTCGCGGAATTCGTTCTGAGACGCCAACGACCGCGCACGATCGTCCCGGCCGTGAGCCAGACTACTGGTTCGTTTGAAAGCCCGTCAAGCCAAGGCTGGCGTCGTCGCGGCTGCATCCCCGACGGCTACTCGATGGATTGGCGCGCTCGCCGGGAGGCGCGCGGCGTTATAATCAAGTTTGCAGACGCGGCTTGGCGATCGACGTTCCGCCGAGCACGTCATGCTGTTCGTATGAGCTGTATCCGAACGCGTCCTTCCTGGCGATGCGTCACCTGGATCGAGGTTCGGGGCTTTTCGCCGCTCGGAGACAGCTTCTCACCCAGGACGGAGGCCGACTCATGGCGAACTTCCCGTGTCCCCGCGAATTGCCGCTGTCGCTCGAAGACTTGCGAAACGAGCTCGAGCGCGTCGTGGACCGCGTTTGGCATCAGGGCTTGAGCACCGCGCCGCTCGACGGGCAGGACTGGGCGCCGGCCATCGACGTCATCGACGAGGCCGACGCCTATCGCATTCGCGTCGAGGTGCCGGGCCTGCGGGCTGAAGACGTCGAGGTGACCATCCTCGAACAGTCGCTGATGATCAGGGGCGTCAAGCCTCCGCAGCCGCCTGAGATCAAAGGGAAAACGCTGCGCCGAGAATGCCGATTCGGGAGCTTCAGCCGGCGATTCGATCTGCCGTCGCCCGTCGACGCCGACCACGTCAGCGCAGGCTGCAAGCTCGGCGTCCTCGACATCACCGTGCCCAAGGCACGCGAGGCGCAGGGCCGATCGATCCGAATCGAGTCGCAGGATTAAGAGCCTTCGGGCAGGACTGGGTAATGCCGCACGCAGCAGCGCGTCGCTTGCGCTGACCGACGCGGCCGAGACTACAAGGCCACCACCTTGGTCTTGCGCGCCTTCGCCTTGGCCTTGAGGCGTGCCTTGCGTTTCTTGTGTTTGACCAGCGCCAGTTTCGCTTTCTTGTACATATCCCCGTGCCTTCCAAGACCCTGCCGGCCGCCCAGGCCGACGCCGGTCATCGTATCAGACTGGTTCCCGATTCGATGTACGGCCCGTCGCTGCAATCCCGATCCCGGCCGGATCCGCCCCGGGCCGTCCCATGCGATCCCGGCCATCGTCGAAGCATCTTCTGATGCGGGAACTGCTGCAAAGCATAAGAGCGCGGCGGTCCGTTGGCAAGCACGCGGCAGCCGCCGATACGGCTCCGCGTGCCCCCCACGTTCTATCCGCCAGAACCGCCGCCACGATGTGCATCGACGCTCGCAAGCTGTTGAACCGTTTTTCGTGCAATCCGCAGCCGCGGCCTTGTTCGGTCGCATACCCGTCAGGGGGACGCAACAAGAACGCAATTGACCTGCTCGGCCGACGACCTTGCACGCATCGCCGGCTTCCATCGATGCGCGATGCCGGTATATTGCCAGGCGGCGCCCGCGCCAACCGGCATGGCTGGCGGACGCCGTTCTTGCCGAGGTCGCCGCGCATGTCCGACGAAGCCCAACCCTATACGTTTGATCGCGTCGTCCGCCTCGTGCTGGCCGCCGTGGCGGTGGTCGCCGGCTTCGTGCTGCTCCGGTATCTGGCGGACGTGCTGCTGCCGTTCGTGGCCGCCGTCATCCTGGCGTACTTGCTGAACCCGATCGTCGGCTGGATCGAGCGCCGCACCAAACGGCGTTGGCTGGCGGTCACGGCCACGCTCGCGGGGCTGGGCGTCGGACTGCTCCTGCTGTTGTTCCTGCTCGTTCCGATCATGCTCAATCAGGTGCATCGCTTCGAACGGGCGACGGCAGAGTTGCGCGGCGACCTCGTCGCATCCTGGACGGCCGCCGCTGCTGCCCCGCACGTAGATGCGCGCTTTGGCGAACCATCCGCGCCGGTTCGTGCACGACTCGGCGAACCGCCTACCTCAACTGGTACGCAACCTGACGAACCGCCTGAACCTGTCGGTGCGCGATCCAGCAGACCGCCTGCGCCAGCGCCCGGCGGACGTGACGCTGCCGCCGCATCATCGAGCCCCGGCTCGCCGCCGCTGGCAGCCGACGCGCAAACGACGGACGTCGCCTCTTCAACAACGACCATCGCTGCGACGCCGACAGACGAGTCCGGTCTGGGCTTGAGCGAGTTGCTCGACGGATGGACGGACTATCGCCGAACCGCGGGCGAAGCGCCTCGATCCGAGCGCCTCAGGCGCCTGCGCGATCGCGTGCAAGGCACGTACGTCGGCACGCTGTTCCAGCACGCCGCGGATTTCGTTCAGACGCAGGAGTTCCGCGAACTGCTGCTCCGGGCAGTCCAACGGCTCGCCGTCGGCGGCGCGGCCGTTATCAACTTCGCCGTGGACCTCGTGCTGGCGGCGACCGTGCTCATCGTCGTGCTGATCTACCTCGTCTTCCTCCTGCTGGACTTCCAACAGTACGCCGCCACCTGGCGGGCCATGCTGCCGCCGAAGTACGGGGCGAGCCTGTTGTCCTTCCTGTCGGACTTCGAGGTCGCCATGCGGCGCTACTTCCGCGGGCAGTTTCTCGTCGCCTGCTGCGTCGGCGTCTTCTGCTCGATCGGCTTCACGCTGATCGGCCTGCCGATGGGCATCCTGCTGGGCCTGTTCGTCGGCCTCTTGAACATGGTGCCGTACCTCCAGATGGTCGCGCTGGTGCCGGCCGGCGTCCTCGCCCTGCTGAGGGCGTTGGAGTCCAACGGCAGCGTCATGGGCTCGTTCGCGTGGGTGCTCGTCGTGATGGGCGTCGTCCAGGTCCTGCAGGACGCCGTCATCGTCCCGCGCATCATGGGCAAGACGACGGGCCTTCGCCCCGTCTCGATTCTGCTGGGCGTGTTCATCTGGGGCAAGTTGCTGGGCTTCATCGGACTGCTCCTGGCGATCCCCCTGACCTGCCTGGGCATCGCCTACTACCGCCGCCACGTGCTCGAAGCGGGATCGGAAAAGGGGTCAGGAGTCGTTTCTCGGATAGATGCAACCTCCTTGCAGGTTACGCCAAGAAACGACTCCTGACTCCTTGCGATGATCGCCTGCCTTATGCGCCGGCCGTCCCGCCACGCCAGGAGCGCTGCGAGCGGACGAGAAACGCTCTGCGCGGCGATAAATCGGTGGGCGCTATGACGGGGGCGGAGCGGGCAGACTGGTTGCGCCTTGGGTGAGCTGTTTCGCCATCTCCGCCACGTGCGCAAAGTAAGAAGGCCGTCGACCCTGCGGGAGCCGGCGGAGGTCTTCGTTGGCCTGCGCATAGACGCGGGCGAGTTCCCGGCGGATGCCGTCTTGCGTTCGTTGTTCGGGCGGCAGGCTCGACATGACGCGGGCCAGCAGGGCGTAGTCCTGGTCATGGCCGGCGACAACGTGGAGCAGCGCGGAGAGCTTCCAAAGCGGGGTCAGGCGCGGCGGCAGTTCCGTCGGGATGACGACGCCGCCGACGAAGCCCTGGTCCGGCTCCGGATGGGCGACGAGTTCGTGGCTGATGCCGAGGACGGCGTATCGTTCCGCGAGCAGAACGGCGGCATAGGCGGCTTCGTAGTCGGCGGCAGACTGCTCGTAGAGCCAGTGCGCCAGCTTCAAGAACGCGTCGGTCTCGGCTTCGTGCGTCCGGCGATACCGGTCGTTGGTCTTCTCCAATCGTTCGTAGAACTCGGCGGCGAGGCGTTGGTCGGCGATGGCCTCCGCAGGCCGTCCCTTCGCCATGTCCCAGACCGCGTTGACCCGAAGCAACTCGACGGTCGCGTCGACGATTGAGTTGCCGTCGGCTTCTCCGCGCGCGACGGCCCGGGCCTTGGGCAAGTCGTTCTCCAGAGCTTGCGCGGCGTCTGGATGGGCAAGCGCGTCGAGCAAGACGGCCCGAAGCGACGCATCGAGCTCGCCGGCTCGAAGCGCCCGTTGCACGCAGCGCAGCCGACCGACGGGATCGTCGACGAGCAGCTTGGCATACAGCGTGTTGGCGGCGACGTTGTACGGATCGAACCCCGCTTTCAACGACGACCGCAGGATCGTTCGAGCCTCGTCCGTTCGCCCGGAAAGCAACAGCGACTTCGCATAGTCGGCGGGCACGTCGAGATAGGTGGGCATCAAGCCGTATAGATGCTTCCAGGCCGCACAAGCGGACTGAATATCGCCGGACGCCGACGTGGCCTCGGCCTTCGCCATCGCGATCTGCGCGGCTTGATGCCACGCGCCGATCGTCTTGTCGGAGCAGAGCCGCAGACCGCCTGCGCCTTCGCGTGCGACCGCCGGATCGGTCTTGACCAGAGCGTTGTTGACTTCGTGCCAACTGACGCCCAGGCAAGCCGCCGCGAGCAATCCCCAAACAACGGCCTTCGCAGGGATAGCGCGGGACGCCGCCCCATCGCGCTCTTCGCAAGGAACGTGCGCGTCTTGGGCGCCGGGTGCCAGTTCAGCCGTGACCGGTTGCGGCACCGGCTGCGGCTCCGGCGGCGCCGTTCTGAGGGCGGCGGCCAACAGCCCGAGCACCGTCCAATACCAGACCGGCATGATCGGCGTCCGCAGCGTGATGCTGGCGAACTCCAGCGCGACAATCGTCACCAAGCCGGCGGTCAGCGCGACGACGACGGCCCGCTGCTCGGGCGAATCGCAAGAGCCGCCGCAGCACGTTCGTCTGCGTGCGGCGAGAAAGACCAGGCCAAGCGGCAGGGCTAGGTACGCAGCCGCAGCCGGCAGCCCCAATTCAACGGCGGCCTGCAGCCATTCGTTGTGCGCGTACGGATCGACGTTGCCGTGGAAGAACTGCGGCGCCTCGGCTCGATAGGGGGCGGTCTTGTTGGTCATCTCGACGACGAACGTATCGGGGCCGCTGCCCAGCCAGGGCCGCTCCGCGATCAGTTCTCCAGACAGCCGCCAAAGCGCCAATCGAAGCGAGACGGGACCTGACGTCACGCGCGTCGGGCTCCTCAACTGCGCGGCGCAGTAGGCCGTCGCTCCGCCGATGGCGAGGACCGCCAGCACGCAGAGCCCGGCATCCAGCCGTCGACTACGAAAGCGACTACGCAGAACGATGGCGGCGCCAGCCAGAACGCCCGCCGCCAAGCCCAGCCCCGGCGCTCGCCGGCCGGTCTGCTGCAAGACGTAGACGGCCGCCGCCGCGACCAGCACGAGGAACAGGACGGTTCCCCAGGACGGCAGTCTTCTCGCCGATGCCTGCGACTTCCTCTCGATGACGAGCATCGACGCCCACGTCGCGGCAAGGGCCGTCCAGACCGCGGCCAGAGCAGCCGTCGCCGTGATCGGCCCGATCGGCCAACGAAAATGCAGCAGGCCCCGGTCGGCACGGTCGGCGATCGCCAGGAGCATCGCGACGAGGCCAAGCGCCAACAAGGCCGCGACCGTCTGCCGAACCATCCGCGGCGAGAACGCCCTCGCGATCAGAAGCGCCCAGCCTACTCCGACGACGAAACGTGCAATCCAGCCCCAGGACAACGCCGCAGCGCCGTTGCTCCAGGCGGATCCGATAGACAGCAGCGTGACGACTGCAGCAACGGCGGCAATCCAAGCAACCGGCACATCCCAACGGCCCTTCGCGGAAGCGGCTGCGGCAGCGGTAGCGTCAACGCACCCCGGCAGCCCTCCGGGCGCGGCCTGGGCGTGTTCCGGCCGCTCAGTTGCGACCTCGGGGCCTGCTGGATGGTCGGTCCCGCGCGCAAGGCGCTCGGTCAGGTCATCCGCCGCTCTGATGCGCACGGCACGAGCATGCGGCGTTCTTCCTGCGAGGGCGCCCGCCGCGAGGACCAGCAGCGCGGCCGCCAAGGCGACCGGCAGCGCCACGTCTCGAAGATCGGTGATGCCGGAGGTCGGCACGGGCAGCGTGAGCAAATCGGTCACGACGCGCAGGACCGGGTTGAACGGCGTGATCGAGCCCGGCAGCCCCGTCGCGCTCGGCCCGACGCCGGAGTAGATGCAGGATGCAGCCCCGTTGCCCAGCACGACGGTGGCGATCAGAGCAGTGGCGAACCAGCGGCGCATATCCCAGGTATGGTCGCGCGGCTGGACGACCACCGCAAGGCAGCGGTTGCCGTCGGTAGCGGCCGACCTCCCGGTCGGCCG
>CAZERK010000201.1:3174-6591 GCA_964514515.1 uncultured Planctomycetaceae bacterium | reverse complement strand
TGCTGTTGCGCGACAGGAGAGCGAACGAACGTGGGGCTTGTCTCGGTGCTTCGCGCCTGGGGCGAGATGGTGCGGTTCTCGCATTCCATCTTCGCCCTGCCTTTTGCGCTTGTAGCGACGTTCCTCGCGGGACGGCATCTGCCATCGGGGCTTCCGCAACCGCTCCAATTTCTTCTCGTGCTGGTTTGCATGATCTCCGCGAGGAGCTTCGCGATGACGTTCAACCGGCTCGCCGACGCCTCCATCGACGAACGCAATCCGCGCACGGCGGGTCGGCCGCTCTGCTCCGGACGGATCACGCGACGGTGGGCGTGGACGTTCCTCGCGCTGTTCGCGGTCGTTCTGTTCGTCGCGTGCGCCGGTTTTCGTTTGCTCTATGACAATGCCTGGCCGCTGCAATTGAGCCTGCCGACGTTGCTCCTGTTGGCGGGTTATTCGTATACCAAGCGATTCACGATCTTCTCGCATTTCGCGCTGGGGGCGGCGATCGGCTTCTCTCCGATCGCGGCTTGGATCGCCATCGCGCCGGCTTCGTTGGGGTGGTCGGCGATCATCCTGGGCGGCGCCGTCGTCTTCTGGATCGGAGGCTTCGACATCATCTACGCATGTCAGGACGTGGAGGTCGACCGACGCGACGGCCTACGGTCGATCCCGGCGCGGTGGGGCATCGGCCCGGCGCTCTGGGTCTCGCGGCTGGCGCACGCGGCGACGGTCCTTCTTCTCGCCGCCCTGGGGTGGATCGAGGGGCTGGGCTGGCTTTACGCGTCGGCCGTGGGCGTGACGGCGATCCTGCTGGCGGCAGAGCAGGCCGTCGTCAAGCCGACCGACCTCTCGCGCGTGAACCTGGCGTTCTTCACGATCAACGGCTGCGTCAGCCTGCTGTATGGTGCGGCGGCGATCGCTGACGCGCTGCTCGGCCTCCCAAGCCGATAGCGGACGCTGCGCCGGCAGCTCTGCGCGAGCCAAACGCGGAATCCCGGTCGTTCGGAGCCTGTGGCCACGGCGTCAGGCCGCCTGTTTGACGATCCAGATACCTGGAGCTTCCGTTCGCTGCATCGCCCAGACCGCAGTTCGGGGCTCGTTGGTGCGGATGGAATCGAGACCGGCGGTGCGTTGAAGGAAGGCGACCGGGGCTGTATAGTCATGATCATGTTCCGACAGCGGAATGGGCATCTGTCCTTCGTGCTGGCTTTGGCCGCGCTGGTGACTCTGGCCGGAGGGCCGAGTCCAGCCGCGGCCTTCGCGCGATACTGCGACCGGCTGAGGCAGGAACACCAGAACAAGGGGTCGTCAAAGAGCGACCTGACATCGAAGCAACAACCCCGACCGACGAAGCACAGGTCCAACACCTTCACCACGTTCGTCGCCCCTCGAGCAGCGAAACCCACCGAGGCCAAAGCGGCCGATCTCCTGGTCGACCATTCGGGCCGGCGCTGCGAGATTCGGCGGGGTCCGACGGGATGGGTTCCCCAGCCGCCGAGCGCCCCCTCTTTGCGGCTCAGCCTGCATCGACCTGCCTATCAAGCCGCGGCGCCCCCTGTCGACGACCGCCATCCACGCGAGGCGTGCTGACAGATCAGAGGCTGCGTTTCGTCGGCTTCCATGACCAACGAACCAGGCGACCGCCGAACGCGGGGGCACGATGCGCGACTCTGCGCGATCCCCGCGTTCGACGGAGAGGCGAGGATACAAGAGCCGGGCGCCGAGCCCGCATTCGTCTGGACGGGCCGTTTTCCGTCGCCCGTCGGGATCGCAAAGACAGGATGACGACATGAGCGAAAAAGACCTTTGGTGGAAGATCGTCGTGGTAGCGGCCCTCGTGGCCATCGCGTTTGCCAGCATTTGGCCCATCCAGGAGCAGATCAAGTTCGGCATCGACCTCTACGGCGGCTACAGCCTGTTGTACGAGATCGATGACACGGGTCTGACCGGCGCCGAGAAGCAGAACCTGTCCGAGCGGGTCATGCGCGTGCTGAGAGAGCGCGTGGATCCGAAGGGCGTTTACAACCTGGTCTGGCGTCCGGTCGGCCACAACCGACTCGAAATCCAGATGCCGCGTCCGAGCGAGGCGGTCCAGGCCGCGCGAGCCGAGTACGAACGGCTGCAAGAGGAAATTCGAGAAACGATGCTGAGGCGGTCAATCCTCGTCGCGGCCATCTCGAAGCCGCCGGACGAGCGCCCTGCCGCGATGGCGGCGCTCGTGCATGGAATCGAGGCGAGGCCGCCGCTCATCGAGGCCGCCGCAGCCGCCTACGAAGCCTACAAGAAGATGGAAGCCGACTACGAGGCGCGACGTTCAGAAGCCCAGGCTCAGGCCATCACGCGCGAGGCGGTCGTCAAGGCGCTGCAGTTGCCGAACGCCGAGCGTGAGGCGGCGTTTGAGGCGCTCAAGAAGGGCGTTCCGCTGCGGGGCAAGCTCCTGCAGGACGCCGCGGCGGCATCTGACGCGGTTCGCGCTTCTGAAGAGGCGCTCGCACAGGCCAAGAGCGCGGCGACATCCCAGCCCGACGGCAGCGTTCCGCAGGATCCGAAGGTCGCCGCGTTGCAACAAGAGGTCACGACTAACAAACAAACACTCGATGCAGCCGTCCAGGCAGTTCTCGACACGAACATCGATCCGGACACGCAAACGGACGGACCGACGATCGACAAGGTGTTGGAGCTGGAGGAGAGGTTCGACAAGGCCGTGGCGGACGTGCTGGAGACAAACCTGGACATCGGCCACCTTCAAGCCGTGCTCGATGCCAAGCCCGCGGATGCTTTTCGGCAGGATGAGTTGGCAAAGATGACGCGTCACCTGCCCGGCCTGGCGGACCGGATCAACCGGCTCGTGCAGGTGGCGGACGACCTCAAGCAAGTGCGCCGAGGCGAAGGCCGATTGGAGGACCCTGCCGATTTGCAGCGACTGCTGCGGGGCGCCGGCGTGCTGGAGTTTCGCATCTTGGCCGATCCGGCGGAGCTTCGGACCGATCCGAACAAGTTCGCCAGCTACATCGAGTCGCTCAAGACCCGCGGGCCTCGCCGAATGCCGGGGGAAGAGACGTATCAGTGGTTCGAGATCGAGGATCCGAAGGACTTCTTCGACCTCCGCAATCCGGAAGTCGATTTCGAGAAGGCGAAAGGCAATCTGCTCGTGGTGGCCGAGCGGTTCGGGGAGAATTTCTACGTTCTGGCCCACGTGGGTGAAGGTTACACATTGACGCACCGCCCCGGGGAGGCGGAATGGTCCCTCAAGGGCGCCTCTTTCGACCGCGACCGCACCGGCCGGCCCGCGATCGGCTTCCGGCTGGACGAGCGCGGCGGCGCCAAGTTCGCCGTGTTGACCGGCCAATACAAGGAGCGTCAACTTTGCATCTTCCTGGACGACCAGGCGATCTCACACGCGAGGATCGCGAGCGTCATCCGCCCGGCCGGGCA
>CAZERK010000201.1:0-3164 GCA_964514515.1 uncultured Planctomycetaceae bacterium | reverse complement strand
CCGAAGCCCTGAACTCGATTAAACAACAGGTCTCGGGCCCGCTGATTGCCGATATCCATTTCGATTACCGTCTCGCTCTTGCCTCCCTCGAAGCCGGTATCGACGGTCTGCGACTCAACCCCGGTAATATCGGCGAACCGGACCGGGTGAGAGTCGTCGTCAAAGCCGCCGCCGAACGGAGAGTCCCTATTCGCATCGGGGTCAACGCCGGCAGCCTGCCGAAGAAGCTGAAGGACCCGCCCATCAGCGTCCGATCGATCGGCCCCAGCCTCGGCGAGGCCAACCGGACGGCCGGACTGAGAGCCGCCAAGTACGGTGCGATCGGCGTGGCAGTCTTCATGCTCGTGTACTACTTCTATGCAGGGGGCATCGCGGTCATCGCCGTGGCGATGAACCTACTGTTCACGGGCGCGATGCTGTCCACGCTGGGAGCGACCCTCACCTTGCCTGGCGTCGCCGGCTTGGTCCTGGCCGTTGGCATGGCCGTGGACGCGAACGTGCTCATCAACGAACGCATCCGCGAGGAGCTGTCTCGCGGCAGCACGATGCGCATGGCGGTCAAGCTGGGGTACGAGCGGGCCTTCCGCGCCATCCTTGACTCGAACGTCACGACGGTGTTGACCTGCGTCATTCTCTACTTCCTGGGCAGCGAGGAGATCAAGGGTTTCGGTCTGACGCTCGGCCTCGGCGTCTTCATCAACCTCTTCACCGCCTACTTCGTCACGCGGATGTTCTTCGAACTGATGTGCATGTTTCCGATCCCGAAGGAGATCACGCGAAACCCGATTCTGGCGGCCATCGTGGTCGCCGCGGCGGGCGCCGTCTTATATGGGGGGGGCTACTTCCTCAACGCGCCCGAAGAACGAGCACAATCGGTGATGATACGCTTCGGGGATGCCTTGGGCGAGGTGGCCGTGGCCATCGTCGGGCTGCTGCTGCTCATGTTCTTGGGCCGCTGGATCCACGCGCGATTCCAGAAGGGCTCGACGCCCCGGATGCCGATGCTGCGGATCATCGGGACGCCGAAGGTGGATTGGATCGGCTTGCGCTACGTGTTCTTCGGATTGTCCTTGGCTCTGGTGATCGCCGGCTTGCTCCTGTTCACGACGATGGACAAGGACAAGCTCTACGACATCGAGTTCCTGGGCGGCACCGCGGCGCAGATCGATCTGAAGGTGCCCGGCTCGCTGAACCAGGCGGAAATCCAGAGCCGCTTGACCAGCGCGGGGCGCACCCTGCGGAAGTATGACCAAGCCATGGCCGGCGCGACGGTCACCGGAGACAGCGGGACATTCGCGTTCCGAACGCCGGGGATTCCCGCGTACCGGATGGGGCCTTTCATCCGCAGCGTCCTGGATAAGAAGCTCAGCGAAACGGGCGCCATCACCTATCAGGATCCCGGCGACGAGGCGATCACGGTACGGCTTCGTGATGAAGCCAAGGTCGATTTGAACGAGATGCAACGGAACATCCGCATTCAGATCACGGAGCGATTCCTGGCGGCGGCCGAGGCCATGGAGAGCGCCCAGGTGCAGGCGATCCAGGAAGTTGGCATCGTTGGCGAGAAAGACAGGTCGTTTGAGATCGTCACGCGCGAGACCAATAAGGAGATCGTGGTTGGGGCCATCATGGAGACCATGCAGAACGAACTGGACATCCAGCCGGCCCTCGCCTTCAAGCTGTTGGACAACACCCGCGAGGGCGGCGTGCCCTACTTCCCGATCTCCTCGGAGGACCCGCGTGCGCTGGGGTTCGACATGACGGATGCCGAGGCGCTCTCGGTCGACCTCAGTGGTTGGCGTGGCGGCGTCGCGATGGTGCTGGACGAGATCGCGCCTCCGCAGTCGATCGACGTGCTCCGTGGCCGCCTCAAGGCGATGCGACTCCAGCCCGGCTTCGAGAAGTACGGCTGGCGCGAGTCCGAGGTGTTTGGGCTGCGTCCGGCGGCGGCCGGCGGCGGGCTGTTCGAGCAGGTGATGGTGGTGGTCGCCGACGAGAACTTCCCGCTGGAGGACGAGCAGGGGGGCATATCCTCGACCTGGGTCGCGGAGGTCGCCGAGCCTGAAGTCGAACTGCTCGAGGCGGCGTTGCAGCGACAAACGTCGCTGAGTCAAGTCACGCAATTCGACAAGCAGGTCTCGACGGAGGCCCAGACGGACGCCTACATCGCTTTGACGCTAAGCTGGTTGATGATCGTGATTTACCTATGGTTCCGCTTCGGAAACGTCCGCTGGGGCATCGCGGCCGTCATCGCCCTGATCCACGCCGTCATCATCGCCACCGGCTGCATCGCCTTGCCCTACTACGTGGCAGATACAGTCATCGGCAGAGCCCTGATGCTGGAGAAGTTCCGGATCGACTTGGCGCTCGTGGCTGCCTTGCTGACGGTGGTCGGCTACTCGGTCAACGACACGATCGTGGTCTTCGACCGCATTCGTGAAAACCGCGGACGGCTGGCCGAGGTCACCAAGCCGATGATCAACACTTCGATCAGCCAGACGCTCTCGCGAACCTTGTTGACCATCTTGACATCGCTCATCAGCGTGGTTGTCATGTATGTCTTCGGCGGTCGCGGGATTCACGGCTTCAGCTTCGTTCTGATCGTGGGTTTGGTCATCGGCACCTACAGTTCGATCGGCGTAGCGAGCCAAATCCTGCTTCGCCGACAAAGCGTCACGAACGCTCGAACGCGAGGCTGATCTCGTATCAGACGGCGGGCATGGCGCGCGAGCGACGGCGCCGGCGCGATTCGCGCGTTCGGTTGGATTGAATGAGGCGGGGTGGACAGCCGTGTGTTGCCCACCTCCCCCTCTCGGAGCAACACACGGCTGATTTCTGCGGTGGGCCCACCGCTCGTCCGAGGCGGCAATGTCCTCGGATGTCACGGAGGATGTCATGGGAACGGAAACCAGAATCGGAATCGTCACGGGCCTTGTCATCGTTGTCATCGCCAGCATCTATTTCTTCTACGGCAAGGAGTCGCCTCGCGATGACTTCATGCTGGCGACGGACTCCAAGGCCGCGTCGCCGCCCAAGATTCCGCCCACCACCGAGCAGAAGGCACAGTTAGCGCAGCAGCAAGGCCGCCGTTCGATGGATCGTTCGCCGGTTGGACCGCCGATAGCTCGCAAGACGCCTCCGCGCCAACTGGACCATCGCCCCGG
>CAZERK010000200.1:1604-6613 GCA_964514515.1 uncultured Planctomycetaceae bacterium | reverse complement strand
GGGGGAGCTTGATGCTGTACGCGTAGACGCCCGCCCCGTTCCATTGCTCCTGCGTACGGATGGGACCGCCAAGGCCCGTCTGGCCGGCCGTCGTGAAGAGCACGGTGTCGAACGCCTGCGATACCCACGTCGAGGCGTTGCTCCGCAGCCACAGAAGCCGGCCCGTGCCCGTCTTCACGCGGATCAGGTGATAGAGTTGCGTGTCCAGTAGTTGAGCGAGGAGGTAGCTCAACATGGAAGCGCCGACGATCCGGGGATAGGCGGTGACGTCGAAGAAGTATCGCAGGTGCGGCTGGGCTTCGTCGTAGCTATTGGGCCGGTACCAGAGCAGGAACTGTGTGAAGAGAATCACCGATAGGCCGCTGGCGAAGCCGATCAGCACCGCTCGCCGGGCGGCGCGACGGCCGTAATGCTCGTTGAGCACGTCGTTCGCCAGGAAGACGGTCGCGTAAAGGACGTTTCCGCCCGTCACGGCCAGGCCGAAGAGCGTCATCTGCTTGAACACGGCGATGTTCATCAAAACCGTGCAGACGACGATCAACGCGGTGAGCCACGTGCGCCCGAGCCGGCCGGCCAACAGGAGCAAGACGCCGGCCGCCAGCAGATGCGCGACGAACACGATTTCGTTGTAACAGGCCATCCTCGGCCAGCTTACCGTGGAACGGGCCGCCGTGACATCGAGCGAGGCCCTTGCTCGCAGAACGCGAACGATCGCGCCTGGCTGCGACGGCGTGACGGGCGCTCGTTTCGCACGGGTGAGCTACGTGGCCTCATCGATGGGCCTGAGCAGGCGGGCCGCGCCGCGACTGACCAAGCTCAGCGGCGCGCATCGGGCGAGGCGGGCCGACAACCAATTGATGATTCCAGGCGTGCAGAAAGGCTTTTGTCTGACGAGCGATCGATAGGCCTGTTCGGCCAGCCAATCGGCCTGGACCATGATGCGCGAGTAGTCTCGCATCCGCCGATGCTCGTAGCCGCCCCGGCTGAAGAACTCCGTCTTGACGGGGCCGGGACAGACGCACGTCACGACGAGGCCGCGGCGGCGAACTTCTTCGCGCAGCGACATCGAGAAGCTGAGGACAAACGCCTTGGTCGCCCCGTACACGCCCATGTAGGGCGTCGGCTGGAAGGCGGCGGTGCTGGCGACGTTCATGATCCAGCCGCTGCTCCGGGCCAGCATCTCCGGCAGGACCTGCCGCGTCAGGTGCACGAGCGCGGTCATGTTGAGCCGCATCATGCGATCGACCGACGCGAAGTCCTGCTCGGCGAAGTCGCCGTATTCGCCGATGCCGGCGTTGTTGATCAACACGTCGATTCGATCCGACGCCAGCCGCGCGTCGCCGATGACGCGCTCGCAAGCGCCCGGCTCGACCAGATCAGCGACGATGACGGCCGTCTGACTCGCGAAGCCGCCTATTCGCAACTCGTCGGCCAGTTCCGCCAATCGGTCCGCCCGTCGGGCGACGAGAATCAGCTTGGCGCCGTCCGCGGCAAAGCGCCGGGCCAGCTCCGCCCCGATCCCGCTGGAGGCCCCGGTCACCAACACGGTCTTGTCGCGAAATTCGGGGACGTCTCGGCTCAAGGGACCCTCACGTCGAATTCGTTGCTCGCTTGGGCAATCGGCAGTAGACTACCGGCCGTGAAGCGTACCGAACAGCACGACGCCGATGATCGAAGCGAACGGCTGGCGCCTTCGCACGCTGCGTCTAACGTGCGCCAAGGCGCGTCCAATCGGGATCGTCCTGCAGCTTCCTCCAGCAAAGCCCGGCGCGAGCTTCCGGCCCGCACCGCCTGTTGGCCGGCGGTGCTGGTCGCCCTGGTTGCCTGGCTCAGCGTGGACTGCGCGGCGACCGCGCGAAGCCTGACCGACCGTGCGCATCGGGGGCCGGCGGCGATGGCTCGTACGTGCGTGACTCCCGCGATGGTCGTCCGAGCGTCGCCGGTTCGGTCGACGCACGTCTCCGTCATGTTGCTGCTCGTCGTCTGGCTTCTGCTGAATCGGGCCTTTCAAAGCGTCGACAGGTCTGGACGGACGCTCTCGCCTGCTGGCCGCTGCGGAACGCCCGAACCGTTGCAACGCCTCCGGCGTCGCTCCTGCGTTTCCCATCGCCTTGGCGGCCTCTACGGGCCGTAGCGTCGCAACCCCATCTGAAGACAGGAACCCTCTGGCAACAGTCCAGGCTCAGCCGTGGCGTGAGGCGGTCCGCCGGAACGCGTGAGCGCGTGAGCCACGTTCGTGACAATCGCCGCGGCCGGTCTTCGGCCGGCTGACGGCGAATCGGTTTGACGAGGCTTTGCTCTGTTGAAGACCCGGCGAGATTGGGAGCAGAGCCTCGCAGGAGTCCGAAGTACGCCGAGTTCTTCGTGTTCCGCGTCGGCCATCCCGGCGCGCCGGGAACGCTACGGGTTTTCAAAAGAGCAAACATCAAACGCAGGTGTCGCATGGCCCTACTTGAAACGATTGGCAGAGGCTTGGCCAAGGTTTTCGGCTCGCGAAACGAACGTCTGCTCAAGCGATACGGCAGGCATGTCGCCCTCATCAACGCCCTGGAGGACGAGGTCCGCGGAGATTACGACCAGCGGTTCGCGGCCGCCGCCGCCAGGCTGGAGGCTCAGGACGCGGGACGTGCCGAGGGCAGCCCCCGCGCCCAGGAACCCGCAGGCGCCGAACTGGCTCGTTCGGCCGATTCCAAGTCGGCGGTGCCCGGATCAGGCCGTGCGGATGCAGCGAAGCGGCCCAACGTGTACACGGAAGCGCCGCCTGCCGAGTCGTCGGAAGCAGACGCCGCCAAGGAACGGGCCGCCGCGCTTCAACGCCTCCGCGTCGAGCTGAGTCAGGACCTCCGCGACCGAGCGGAAGCCCTGAGAAAGAGGCTGGCCGACGGAGAGCCGGTCGAGAGCGTCCTGCCTGAGGCGTTCGCCGTACTCCGCGAGGCCTCGCGTCGGGCGCAGAACCATCGGCATTTCGACTGCCAACTCGTCGGCGGGCAGGTTCTGTTCGAGGGCAAGATCGCCGAGATGAAGACGGGCGAGGGCAAGACCATCGTCTGCCACCTGGCCGCGTTCTTGAAATGCCTCCAGGGCAAGAAGGTGCATATTGTCACCGTCAACGACTACTTGGTGAAGCGCGACGCCGAGTTCGCCCAGCCGATCTTCGAGCTCGTTGGGATGACCGTCGGCTATATCCAGTCGCAGGTCGATCCCGGCGGCCGCGAAGGCATCCGCAGCCAGGCCTACGCCTGCAACATCACGTACGGCACGAACAACGAGTTCGGCTTCGACTATCTCCGCGACAACATGAAGACCAGCCTGGAGTCCCAGGTGCAGGGCCCGCTCAACTACGCGATCATCGACGAGGTCGACTCGATCCTGGTTGACGAGGCCCGGACGCCGCTCATCATCAGCGGCCCCGCGGAGGACGACGTCAGCCGCTATCGAACCGCGGATGCCGTCGCGCGAATCATCTTGCAGAAGCAGGCCGCCGCCAACACGGAGACCGCCCGGCAGTTGAAGGCGTGGG
Organism: uncultured Planctomycetaceae bacterium; assembly: GCA_964514515.1. Lineage (GTDB taxonomy): Bacteria > Planctomycetota > Phycisphaerae > UBA1845 > UTPLA1 > CAZERK01. The sequence continues at coordinate 3,093 of CAZERK010000200.1, read as the reverse complement.
GGGACCACCCGCCGGAGCAACGGGCGGGCCTGCCGAAGTTCCAGGACGGCCTGCGCAAGTTCAAGTCCGACCCCTTCTGGATCAACGAGGAAGAGGCCGAGGCCATCGGGCACAAGCAGTTCTTCGTCGTACACCGTGAGCGCAAGCACGTCGCGCTGACGCACGACGGCGTCAGCGTCGCGCAGGAGCAGCTCGGTGTCGGCTCGCTCTACGTCGGGGCCAACATGGAATGGCCGCACGTCATCGAGAACGCCGTCCGGGCGCACGTCGTCTACGAACGAGACGTGGACTACGTGGTCAAGGAAGGCGAGGTCATCATCGTCGATCAATTTACGGGGCGCCTCATGCACGGCCGGCAATGGTCCGACGGCCTGCACCAGGCGGTCGAGGCGAAGGAGACCGTTCGCGTCAAGGAAGAGACGCAGACGCTCGCGACGATCACCCTGCAGAACTTCTTCAAGCTGTACGACCACATCGCGGGCATGACCGGCACGGCGATGACCGAGGCCGACGAATTCATGAAGATCTACAACCTCGACGTGGTCGCGATCCCGACGAACCGGCCGGTCAACCGCCCGGACTTTCATGACCGCATCTACAAGAGCGTGGAGGACAAGTACAACGCGATCGTGGAGGAGATCCACGACATCCATGCGCACGGCCGTCCGAACGACCCGTACGTGTTGGAGCCGGTCCTCAAGAACCTGCTGCCGATCCTCCGGCAACAGGGCGTCTCCACGGAGAAGATCGATGCGGCCCTGGACGAATTCAACGACCGGAGCCGCGGCACCGGCAGCCTGATGGCCGAAGCCTACGACGACGCGATGGGCGACCTGGCCCGGGGGCGGCCGGTCCTCGTCGGCACGATCTCCATCGAGAACTCGGAGAAGCTGTCCAACCTCCTGACGCGCAAGTACGGCATCGAGCACGAGGTGCTCAACGCCAAGCAGCACGCGCGCGAGGCGGATATCGTCGCCAAGGCCGGCGAGCGCCACGTGATGGCGCGCGGGCAGGACAAGCGGGTGGTCGGCAACGTCACGATCGCGACGAACATGGCGGGCCGCGGCACGGCCATCAAGCTGCAAAAGGGCGTCGTTTATGAGAAGTGCGTCGGCGACCTGGGCCTGCCGCAGGACGGCGACGGCGGGGCCTACGCCTGGAAGGAAAAGGGCGTCGTCGGCACCAAATGCTGCATCTACTGCCCGGACTACGATCCCAAGACGAACTGTGCGCATTGCTGGAAGCCGAAGGCCGACCCCCGTTTCCCGGAGATGGGGCGGAAGGTCTGTCCGGTGCTGGCGCCGTGCGGACTGCACATCGTCGGCACGGAACGGCACGAATCGCGCCGAATCGACAACCAGCTTCGCGGGCGGTCCGGCCGACAGGGCGACCCGGGCTCCAGCCGGTTCTTCCTCTCGCTCGGCGACGACCTGCTAAAGCTGTTCATGCCCGACTGGATGGTGCGCATGATGGAAGAGATGGGCTTGAC
>CAZERK010000200.1:0-1594 GCA_964514515.1 uncultured Planctomycetaceae bacterium | reverse complement strand
CGAGCGCATGGGGTTCCAGGAAGGCATGGCGATCGAGGCCCGGTCCATCAACAAGGGCATCGAGCGCGCCCAGAAGAAGGTCGAGGAGAAGAACTTCTCCATCCGCAAGCACCTGCTCGAGTACGACGAGGTGATGGACCATCAGCGCAAGGTGTTCTACGCCCGTCGACAGGAGATTCTGGAATCCGCCCGGCCCGGCCGCTCGGCCAGCCTCGTCAAGACGATCTGGAAGATGATCGACGACACGATCGACGAGGCGTCGGCGAAGTTCCTGGCGCCGGACTACGGGCGGCAATGCGTCTGCGATTGGGTCCGCGGACAGCTTGAATGCAATATCGAAGCCAAGAACATCGATCCGTCGGACGCCATCTCCACGGAAAGGGTCATCCGCGCGGACGCCAAGGAAGAAGCCCGTAATCAGATCGGCATGAGCGTCGGAGAGTACTTGGACGCGGATACCGACCCGAAGGAATGGGATATCCGCGGGCTGGCGCGCTGGGCGGAGACGCGTTTCGGATTGAACGTCAGTCAGAACCAGCTTCGCAGCATGTCGACGCAACAGGTCATCGAGCAGTTGGCCGACGCGGCGGAACGCAAGATCGACGAGACGGACCTGTCACCCCTCGAACGCTTCTTGGACCCGCAGTACGGCCGCGTCTCGTTCATCGGATGGGCTCGACAGAAGTTCGGCATCGAGCTTCGCGAGGAGGATTTCAAGGATCCGTCCAACAGCCAGATCACCGAGAGGTTGCGGGCGACGATCATCGCCGCCTATCGCGAGCGCGAGGTTCGCTATCCCGTCGAGGTCGCGATCGAGCGGACGTTGGTTCGCGAAGGTCCCGAGAGCGCGTACGCCGCCGAGGCCCTGGCCAACTGGGTGAACCTGAAGTTCGGCGTCGGTTGGACGATCGACAACGTCCGCGGCCGAACGATCAAGGACTTGGCCGACGCCCTCGTCGAGATGCACCGCGACTTCGGCAGCGGGGGCAAGCTGGAGGCCGAGGTCGACCAGGCCATCGCGCAGCATGCCGGCGGCGACGCCTCCGCCGGCAACGGCCAGCTTCTGACCTGGGCCAAGAGCCGATTCGGACCGACTTTCGACGAGGAGACGTTCAACCAGGCCGAGGACCGTCGAGCCGCCCTCCTCACCTTCGGACGAGACCTGCTCCGTCGAGAGATCAACGCCCTGGAGCGCTATGTCCTCCTGCAAATCTACGATCAATGCTGGAAGGACCATATGCACGCGATCGACCTGCTCAAGGAATCCATCGGCCTGCGCGGCTACGCGGAGCAGGACCCCAAGATCGCGTACAAGCGGGAAGGCTTCCAGATGTTCCAGGAGATGATGAGCCACATCCAGGACAAGGTGACGAGCGTCATCTTCCGGGCACGACTGCGGGACGAAAGCGTCCTGCAAAGCCGCTATCGCGTCGCGGCGGCCCAGCACGCCGACGCCACCAACCAGGGCTTCAGCGCCGAGGTCGCCCGTGACCGCGAGGCCGCCATGCAGGCCCAAGGCGGCGAGCGAAAGCCGGAGCCGATTCGCCGCGAGACGCCGAAGGTCGGCCGCAACCAGCCGTGCCCCTGCGGCAGC
>CAZERK010000199.1:0-6628 GCA_964514515.1 uncultured Planctomycetaceae bacterium | reverse complement strand
AAGTGTGTTTGCCGGGTGTTTCCTGACCATGTTAAGCCTCCTATCATGAACGAATACCCGTCTTGGACTGTGCCCGATTGCCATTTCATTGTAACAACCGGCAAACGCTCCGCAAAGTCTCCAGCGCGTTGTCCTTTCGATGTTGTTGGAAAGGCCGTGCGTTAACTGCATCCGTCCCGATCAACATGGCCGCGCACAGCCGCCGGACTCCCGCACCCCGCGCGGGCATCCGAGCTCCCCGTGAATCAGGTGTCTCTCCTCGCACCACCCAGACGCCGCTCGCGCCCAGCGGAACTTCACCTTGACGTGTATACCGGGCAGCACCAAGCAGCCGATGCGCTCACGGGGTTGTCGCGAACGCAGAAAACACCGCCGGCCAAAACGGCGGGGGCGTCTCGGACACCTGGTCGGACAGCTTGGGCCAGGCGTGTGCCGACACGGAACAGCGCGGCCGGAGCAGTAGGGGAAAGTCCCTATCCGGCGCCTTCAGCGAGCGTCAGTCGCAGGCCGACAGAATCCACCACGAGCCGCCGTCTGATCTCCTCTGAATAGCACGTGCCTCCGCTCAAGACCTCCTCGATGGCCGGCAGGAGCGCCTCGGGGAGGGTCTGCTTCAGGAGCAGACCGCGCGCTCCGGCCGCCACGGCATCCCGAACGCTGTCGTCGTCGGCGCCTGCCGTGATGAAGACAATCGGCACGCCATGGAGTAGCGAGCGGGCTCTGCGTGCCAACCGAAGGCATTCGGCTTCTGCCAAGTCGAGGTCTGCGAGGATGAGATCCACCTTAAGGCCATCGCATTCCGTCAAACAGCCTGCGGTGGGTGACAAGGTACCTGACACTCGAAACCCGCTCTGACCGGATAGCCTTGCGGCGATCGATGCCAAGAGGCTGGCGTGGCGACCAACGAGCAGGATGTCTGCAACCCCGTTCAATCACCGCTCCCTCCGCCTTGACCAGCCATGGGAGGCTTGCCCGGCCGTCGCAGGGGACGTCGCGCGCTCGCGCCGATGCCCAAAGGCGTCGCGACCCAGTCGGCGGCGCGCCTCGCCCGGCAAGCCTCCAGGCCGGTCCTACTAACTACCCCTCTCATAAATGCGCATTGGGCTGGAAACTAACGCAGTTTTCGTGACTTTTTCGGCATGTCGGACGGTCCTGCGGTCGCGGTCGCAGCCGTTGGCGGGAGACGGCTGAATCTGCTAGGTTATGCGTTTTCGCGACGGAGCGACGCCCGGGCCGTCGCGGCGCGAGATGAGGGTTTCGGGCTAACGAACCAGGACAAGAGCGAGGACACCATGACGAAGGACGTATTCGTTTTCGTGGAGCAGCGCGACGGCACCGTACTGCCCGCTGGCCTGCAATGCCTCACGGCGGCGGCGGAGCTGGCCAAGAAGACCGGCGGCAAGGTCGTTGCGGGGCTGGTCGGCCATGGCCTCGCAGGCGTCGCCGACCAGATCGACGGAACCGGGCCGGCCGTTCTGTACGTCGCGGACGACGCGGGTCTGAAGATGTACAACGGCCTGAAGTACACGCGGGCCCTGGCTGCCTTGATTCAGAAGGCCGATCCGCAAGTCGTCCTGCTGGCCGCATCCTGTATGGGCCGGGATTTGGGGCCGCGAGTCGCGCTGCGCCTGGGGGCCGGCTTGGCGACGGACTGCACGGAACTGGACCTCGACGGCAACGGCGCCCTGCGCATCAAGCGGCCGATCTATGCGGGAAAGGCCTCCACGAGCGTGTTCTTCAACGCGGCCAAGCTCCAGATGGCGTCTGTCAGGGCGAACACGTTTGCGGCGCCTGCGGCGGGCAGCGCCAAGGCGGAGCGCGTCGCCGTGACGATCGCGGCCGACGCCGGCGACGATCGACAGGTGACCAAGGAAATCGCCCGCAGCGGCAGCGGCGAGAAGGACGTGACCGAAGCGGCCATCGTGGTCAGCGGCGGCCGCAGTCTGAAGAACGAGGAGAACTTCAAGGTTCTGTTCGAGTTGGCCAAGGTCCTGGACGCGGCGGTGGGCGCCAGTCGGGCCGCCTGCGACGCGGGCTACCAGCCGCATTCGCGCCAAGTCGGATTGACCGGCAAGACCGTCACGCCGCAGTTGTACGTCGCGTGCGGCATCAGCGGGGCGATCCAGCACCTTGCCGGGATGCGCGGCAGCCGCCGTATCATCGCCATCAACACCGCTCCCGAAGCCCCGATCTTCAAGGTGGCGGACTACGGAATCGTCGGAGACTTGTTCCAGGTCGTCCCGCTGCTGACGGAGGAAATCAAGAAAGCCAAGGCGGGGTAGCGAGCCGCGGCATGGGCTGACTCGGCTCGACCGGCTTCCGACGGACGGCGGATGCGGGATCCGGGTTCGAATGCCGCCGTCGAAGGCCCTCGGCGGAGACTATCGATCGAGGCATTGTTGTCGGAGGTTGCAGGTACGCACATGGCGGCGACCGAGACCCAAGGACTACCGCTGAACCGGACCATCCTGCAAGGACTGGCGCTCGTGCGACTGAAGGATGCGCAGACGCTCCGCGGAAGCGAACGTCACGCCGGCGCCTATTACTTGGCAGGTTATGCGATCGAATGTGGCCTGAAGGCGTGTATCGCAAAGCAAACGAGAGAAGGTGACTTCCCACCTGGACGAAGGACCATCGAGAAGTACTACAGTCACAACCTGCAACAACTCTGCAAAGAAGCCGGCGTTCATTTCGAGAAGAAGTTGAAAGACGATGACGAATTCGCGAGGAATTGGAACGTCATCGCGCCCTGGTCAGAGCAAAGCCGCTATGATCCGGAGCCGCTCAAGTCTGAAAAGGCTTACAGTGACTACTTCCGAGCCATCGACAAGGTGTTCCAATGGTTGCAAGGACGCTGGTAGACAGAGACGTGGAGGCGGGGCGCCTTCTGTTGCAGGAGCTGGACAAACTGGGCAAGGAGGAGATCGAGATCTCCTCCGCGTTGTGGTTCTACTTCGACGCAGACGACCAATGGCTCCTGCTGCTTGCATCACCGATGGTGGACCTGAAAGGCCCTCTTGCTGTGTACACCTTGATTCAGCAGGCGATGAAGAACCTGCCCCAGGACCTCCGGCCTGAGTTCACGGACATCAGCGCCGTCAGCCCCTCGGACTATCGGATTCAGGCGATTCGGACGGCGTTCAAGACCGGGGCGGGCGTCGGGACGACGCGCGTGACTCGAAGCGTGGTTGACAACCTGTACATCGAAGATGCCCTGATCTACCGATCAAATTGAATCGGCGGTCTCCGCCGACACGTCGACAACGGGTCGTTCAGGGCCTTCGACAAACGGAGCATCCATGAACCCGATCGTGATGACCCTCGTTCTCGTTCTCTCCCTCGCGGTCTTTGCATGGCAAGTCGTCCGGCGCTGGCGGCTGATGACGATCGGCCCCGGCGAGAACCGCTTCGACCGGATCGGCGAACGCGTCGGGCGCACGCTGCGTTTCGCGATCGCGCAAGCGCGGATGCCGCGGTATACGGCTGCCGGCGTGGCGCACATTCTGATTTTCTTCGGCTTCCTCGTGCTGCTGATCAACTCGTTGATTCTGTTCGGACGAGGCTACGCGCCGACGTTCACGTTCTGGGGGCTGTTCGCTCACGGTAGTTGGCTCGGCGACGTCTACTCTCTCGTCAAGGACGTCTTCATCGTTCTGGTCGTCGTCGGCACGTTGGTCTTCTTCTACTACCGGCTGGTTGCACGGCTCAAGCGGATGACGCTTTCCGCGGAAGGCGCGCTCATCCTGCTCATCATCTTCGTGATGATGCTGGCCGACGTGTTGTATTGGGGGACGGATGAGGTTCTCGCCGCCCACGGCGATACCGCCTCGGTCGCCTTCTCATGGACGGCCCCCGCCGGCTCGCTGCTGGCCGTGGCGATGCGCGACGCCGCCGTGCCCACGCTGAAGGTGCTTTGGCACCTGGGCTTCTGGACGCACGCCGGCCTGGTCCTGCTGTTCCTGAACCTGCTGCCGATCTCGAAGCATTTTCACGTCATCACGGCCATTCCCAACGTGTTCTTCCAGAACCTCGGCCCGCGCGGTCGGCTTCCGAACGTCGAGGATATCGAAGGCAAGATTGAACGGGAGGAGACGCTCGGCCTGGTTCGGATCGATCAACTCTCGTGGAAGGGCGTGCTCGATCTGTACACGTGTACCGAGTGCGGCCGCTGCACGGATCAATGCCCGGCCAACCAGACGGGCAAGCAGCTCAGTCCCAAGCACCTGACGCTGCACCTGCGGGACTACCTGTACGCCAACGAGAAGAAGTTGGTCGCGGCGAGAGCAAGCGGCAATGGCGAAGGTTCAACGGCTCGTGGCGGGGGGGCACCTGCCGGCGACGGGCATGCGGACAGTTGCGGTACTGCAAGCGGCGAGGGTGCGACGTGCGGCGCCGGCGCCACGGAAGGTCAGACGGTCGGTGCAACGGCCGCCGCCGGATCGGGCGGCAACGGTGACAGTCGAAAGACGGTCGCCGACGATCTCGTGCCGGAGTACGTCAAGCCCGAGGTGCTTTGGGCGTGCGTGACGTGCCTGGCATGCGAGACGGAATGCCCCGTCTTCATCAGCTATGTCGACAAGATCGTCGAGATGCGGCGGAACCTCGTCATGGAGAAGTCGGAGTTTCCCGCGGAGTTGCAGAACGCCTTCCAGGGCATCGAGCGCAGCGCCAATCCGTGGAGCTTCCCGCCGGACCAGCGGGCCGCCTGGGCCGAGGGGCTGGACGTGCCGCGCATGGCGGAGAAGCAGGAGGCCGACGTGCTGCTGTGGGTCGGCTGTTCAGCCTCGTTCGACGACCGTGCCCGGAAGATCGCCCGCGCGACGGCCTGCCTGTTCAAGGCCGCCGGCGTAGACTTCGCGATTCTCGGCGAAGAGGAACAATGCACGGGCGATCCTGCGCGTCGCGCCGGCAACGAGTTCCTATTCCAGATGATGGCCCAGGCGAACATCGACATCCTCAAGCAGTACAAGTTCAACAAGATCGTGACCGTCTGCCCGCATTGCTACAACACGCTGGGCAACGAGTATCCCGACTTCGGCGGCCGGTACACGGTCATCCATCATTCGCAGTTCCTGTCGCAGTTGCTTCGCGAAGGCAAGCTGCGGCCGCGCAACCGCGTCGATGCCCGCGTCGTCTTCCACGATTCCTGCTACCTCGGCCGCTACAACGACGTGTACGACCCGCCTCGCGCGGTCTTGCAGGCGATCCCCGGTCTCACGCTGCTGGAACCTGAGCGGAACCGGGACCGCGGGATGTGCTGCGGGGCCGGCGGGGCCCAGATGTTCAAGGAAGAAGAACACGGCGACGAGCGGATCAATCTGCGTCGCACCTCGCAGCTTCTGGAGACGCAGCCCTCCGTCGTCGCGTCCGCGTGCCCGTTCTGTCAACGCATGTTGCTGGACGCCTTGGCGGACAAGGGCCGCGAGGACGTGGCGGAGTTGGATATCGCGGAGCTTCTTTGGAAGTCCGTCGCGCCCGCTGAAGCAAGTCCGACCGTTTGATGCGGCCAGCGCCTTCGGACTGGACCCGGTATCAGAGCCCAATCTATGCATGCTGGTGCGGGAATCACTTCTCCCGTGCTGCCGTGCTGTTTAGGAAACACGTTCTCGGGCAACCGAGGGCGGGATGGCGCTGCACACATCGGCCCCGAAGTGGCCGCACATGCGAACAACAGCGTACGGACGAACTGCGTCTTGCCTGTCTCAGTGCAGCCGGGTATGATATCGGAGCATCATGAGGGAAGGAGGATTCCGCATGAGACGATGGAGGGTTGACAGAGGAATCACCCTGCATGGGCGTGATGGTGCGAGAATCACTTCTCGCACCCAACTTCCTGCGGCCCCGCCTCTTGCGATCCGCGCGTGGGCACGCCAAGTCGGGCGGGGCGCTCGCGCCGTCGCGGGCCGGCCTGTGGCGGCCGGGTTGTCGGTCGGCTCACTCCCGCAGCACGAGGCACAGATGGGCGTGCCAAGGCGGCGGCATCCAACGCCGCGGTCGCGGCGGCCGTCCCCAGACCCGCTCCGCGCGGCTGTTCCTCGGAGACCGCCATCGCTGCACACGGTCCAGCCACCGGCCCCACAGCACACGCGCCGCCTGGGCCACGTCCATAAACACCTGCTGGCCATGTTCCACCACCTGCGCTCCGGCCTTCAGCACCGTCTGCTGCACACGCCTCCGATCCCAGCCGCAGCCGGACGCATCTTCCAACTCGCCGCGCAGCATCCCGGCCAGGTTGAACGCCAGCAGCTTCAGCAACAGACTGGCCTCATTGGCTTCGAACGATCCGGCCGACAGGCCATCACCGATCGCCCCGTTGAACTCGCCCAGCCGAGCCTCGAACGTCCCGCGCCGGCTATCGCGCTCCAGCATCTCCCAACCGCCACGCTGTGCGACCGACCCGTTGGTCACCAGGAAGGCAAGAAAAGGTGTCAGGATGAATTTCCCTGACCGGCAAGAAAAGGTGTCAGGATGAATTTCCCCGAGCAAGAAAAGGTGTCAGGATGAATTTCCCTGACCGGGCAATCCTCTGACTGGCGTTTCGGGTCTGCTCTTTGACAAGTGAAGAATGTTCGCCGTAGCGAACACGGCCCGCTGGTCCGCCGCTGAGCCCCACCGACGGGGCGGGGTT
>CAZERK010000198.1:3120-6629 GCA_964514515.1 uncultured Planctomycetaceae bacterium | reverse complement strand
GCGGCCCGCCTTTGGTCCAGGCTGTGCGAGGAGACCTCCATCACGAGATGCCGGGCGCCCGCTGCGTGCGCCTCCACGAGATGCCGCGACAACGTGATGGCATCCGGCGTCGTCAAACCTGCCGACAGCCGCCGTCCAACCAGGTCGTATTCAATCGTGCCGAGGAGGGCGGCCTTCTGCCCGGTCGCCGCCAGGATGGCGCGGATCATGAAGGCCGTCGTGCTCTTGCCGTTCGTGCCGGTGATGCCGACCGCCGTCAGCTCGCCCTGACGCTGAATCCGATCGAGGCCGTGAAAGACCGCCGCCAGTCGAGCTAGCGCACGTCGCGCATCCGGCACCTTGATGAGAACAGGTCCGGCAGGAACGTCCGCATACCCGTCGGCGACAATCGCCACGGCGCCGCGCGATGCCGCCTCGTTCACGAAAGCCGCCCCGCGCACCTTCGAGCCATCCACCGCCACGAACAACGCGCCCGGCGTCACCTTACGGGAGTCGTCGCACAGGTCGCAGACGACGACGCCCTCGACAGTCCCGGCGGACGTGAACTCGTCCCCCAACGCCTCTGTCAACAGCCTTCCCAAGGGCTTCGCCAAACCGCACCGCTCGGCCTTCTCGCTCATGGAGGTCGTCATAGTCGCGGCATTGTACAAAGTCCCGTTCGTTCGGAATACCCGGCTTCGAGTGTGCTTGGCGCCCTGGGAAACGCAAGCCGCCCGCGTGGCAACGCGCCCACGACGTAACGTCGCCAGCCACGACCATCCGAACGATGAGCGGCCCCCTTCGTCCCGCGCGGCTTGACGACTCGAGGCCTCCAACAACGCCGAGTCAAGCCTTATGGAGCGGTGCGCGCCTCCAACGGGGGGCGTCGTCGCCGCATGACGCGCGTCTTCTCCCTTTGAGGGACGAAGCGGACGTCCCCGTCTGACCGGTCGACACCGATGCTGAGGTTTCCCGCCGCGGGATTGCGCGAGTCCGCCTCGTCGAGCCAACGGCTATCGTTGGTTTGTCCCGACCAATAGCTGTCGGTTCCGCCGACGTCCAGGAACAGCGCCAGGGACGTGGCATCCGCGAAGTAGTAGTTCGCGATCGGCCGTTCCGCCGCGGCCGGATCGAACTTCTCGTCGAAGATCGCCATGCCCGGACGGTTGCCTTCCTTGCCGACGTACGTATCGTCGCCGCCGACGTCGATGACCGCCGTAAGGCTGCGGTTGATGTTGTAGCTGACGCCGTTCTCCTTGACCACGTAGCGGTCATCCCCGCCGATGTCTACGTGCAGGGCGATCGTGAAGTCGTGCCCCCAGCCCACGCACATGTTGGACGTCGCCTCGGCCAGATGCTGATCGTTGCCGCCCTCGTCCAGCAGGGCGCCGATGCAGAAGTGCGCGCCGGTCGCCTGCGAGTAGCAGACGCCGCGGTACTCGTCGTCGCCCGTCCCGTCGTAGAGCAGGCCGATGCCGAACCAGTAGCCCGTGCCCATCGTCCAGTTGCCGGACGTGTACGTGTCGTTGCCTTCGACGTCGAGTAGGGCGCCGAGGCCGCCGGCCCACGAATGCCCGTCGCATCCGTCGCCGCGCCGCCCCATCGCGCAGCCCTGCGCGTTGTTGCCCGAGATGTCCTCGCCCGGCGAATGGTACGAGGGCCGGCCCGTAACCTTGGCGTCTCGAACGGCCACGTAGCGGTCGTCGCCTCGCCGATCCGCCAGCACGCCGACGCCTGCGACGCCGCCGAGGCCCTGGCCATCGGCGTATAGCGTGTACGCATCCTGGCCGTCGCAGTCGAAGAGCAGGCCCACGCCGAAGTAGCCGCAGCCCTGGCCGCTGAACTTCACGAAGTAGCGATCGTCTCCGCCGAGATCGGCGCACAGGCCGAAGCCGAATTGGCCGAAGCCTTGGGCGCATTGTTCGGCTTTGTATTCGTCGCGGCCGTGAGCATCCAGCAGCACGCCGACGCCGCAGATGCCCGCACCCTGCGCCGGCTCCGTCGACTCGTAGACGTCGTCGCCGTCGCAGTCCAGCAGCAACCCGATGGGACGGTCGGCCGTTGAAGCGGCGACGCCGCCCCGATATCGATCGTCGCCGCCGAGATCGACGATCAACAGGGCGTCCGTGCCGTCGATCTCGTCGTTGCCCCCGCCGCGAATCCGTATCCAACCCCAGGGTGTGCGCCAATCCATGCTGAACGGCGGCGCCGATTTCAGTTCACCGAGCTTGGACAAGGCAATGCGCGCCCGGTCGAGCGCCTGAACGCTCTTCTCCGCGGCATACCAGAGGCTCGCCTCGTCCCACGTCTTGGCCAGATCATCGAACTCAGGGCAGTAATCGTAGGCATCGACCTGTTCCTGTCCTACGTCGAATCGGCGTGCCACGACCATCCGCTTGCAGCCGTCGGTGTTGCGCAAGGCGAGATCCGCCCAATAGTGCGCATCGATGACGTCTATCACCAATTGCCCGAGGATCGGGCGTGCGGACTCGGGAACGACCTTCACCTGCTCCGCCAGGTCCTTCGCCAACTGCGGATAGGGCAGCTCCATGTGGAACGTGAACGGCTTCGTCGTGCGGTGCGCCGCCCGATACAGGGCGAGAATCGCCTCGTCCAACGGCGTCTCCTGCGAGGTCAAATTCGTTGCGTACCCCCGCATCGCTCCGAACCTCGGGTTGACGCCAAGAACATGAACGGCGTTGTAGAGAGGCGTCGTGCCCCGGCCTGTCTCCGCATCGATCGTCGCCGGGTCGAGATTCTGGCGCGCCGTGTCGCCAAGCAGGCGCAAGTACGTGATGGTATCCAACGGCCGCTCGAAGAGACTGTCGAATGCCCGGAGCTTGTATGGGATGTCCGCTGGATACTTGGGCCACCAGCCCTTGGGACGCCAGCCCAAGTCCAAACGCGCCATCCCGACCAGGCCCAGAGTCTCGTCCAGGGCATCGCGCGGCGCCTGCTGCGCGTGAGTCTGCTGCCCAATCAGCACGCTCAGTACGATCACGACCACGGGAACGAATATGCGCGTTTTCATGGCCACGGATGTACCAAGTTCCGGAGCATCGGACAAGTGTTGGCGTCAGAAGGACGACTCGCTGCCCGCCGCCCGCCTCATGCTGATGGCTCCGCTTGGCGCTTGCCATTTGCGTCGAACTCCCGCATTCCGCACGCGCAGATCGCCAGCCCTGGCATCCGTGCCGCCCGCTCCGCCGATGACGCTCGCCCCCCTCGGGAATCCCTCGGGACGACGCACGAATCGACAAGCCTGCGGCCAGCCCTTGGCGGAGGAAGGCAGGGTCATAATGGATGTGGACGCAGGAACCTGCGACGTGTCCCGACCCACGCTACCAGGGCAGCATGGGCGCATAAAAACGAGCCTACAGGCAAGCTGGTCGGGGTTCGGTTCGCGCTTGCCTGTGGCTCGATTCGTCCCGGCCCGAACTCTGGTCCGGGTTAGGCATAGGCCTGACCCCCTGATAATCGGCACAGACACTTACGCAGAATAAGTAAATTCTCTTATGGCTGTAAGCCTG
>CAZERK010000198.1:0-3110 GCA_964514515.1 uncultured Planctomycetaceae bacterium | reverse complement strand
TTACGACGAGTCTTGAATTAGAATTGCGACTGGGCGGGTTTTGCGATTGACAAAGAAAGACTGGGGCAGAGAGTAAAGACACACGGGCATGCTGCCCCCCCCAACGGCTCCTGACTCGCCCGGCTCAGCCCCCGGGCGCTCCACCCGGGGTCGCGATTGAGGCGCCCATGACGTGCAAACCCTCTAGAATACCCTACGACCGAATCCAGCCGTGCCAGAACGGGGACGGCAGTCGCGAACCTCGCATGCGGGCGTTCGCCGACGCGCTCTGGGCGCAGCTCGCTCCTTCCGGGGTATCGTGGCTCGGCTTCTACCTACACGACGGCCAGGACCATCTGATCCTCGGACCGCGTCGGGACAAGCCGGCGTGCTCGCCGCTCGGTCTGCACGGCGTTTGCGGCCGGGCGTTCCGAGAGAAGCGCCCAATCGTCGTGTCCAACGTAAGCGTGCTCGGGGAGAACTACGTTGCGTGCGATCCTCAAGACCGATCCGAACTCGTGGTCCCGCTGTTCGAGCCTGATGCCACGTGCTGGGGCGTACTCGATCTCGACAGCCACGAACTCGGGGCATTCACGCAGGCGGACGTGGATGCGCTGGTCCCTCTCCTCCGCATGAGCGGACTGACGGCGCCCGCCATCGGCGTGCCCGACGCAATCTTGCTCTAGAGCTCTCTGCGATTCTGAGTAGCGTCGCCCCCCTGCGGGCGACGCAGGTTCGCCAGCGGCGCTCACTCGGCTCATGCGTCGGCCATCCCGGCGCGCCGGGAACGCTACGGTCTGACGCAAATCAGTCTAACAACCGCGTCCGCGCTCATCCACGGTGCCGACGGGCGCGTCAGCCGCCGTCCACGACCCGCCTCATTCGAGCAGCCTTTCAACCATGCTCTGAACATCGAGACCGTTTGCGACGCCATCGCAGTTGACGTTGGATGCGCCCACGCGAGCAGGATCGGCGTCAAGCCCCAGCAGCACATCCACGAAGGGCGACAGATCGAGGAGTTCGAGGACGCCGTTGCCGTCCACGTCGCCGACGACCTGCGTCTCGTTGTAGGACAACGGGCAGACGTCGCAGACGTCGCCTGCGCCGTCGCCGTCGTCGTCTGCCTGATCGGGATTGTAGTCTTCGGGACAGTTGTCCTCGTCGGCGCAATGGCCGTCCTCGTCCGCGTCGTTGTCCGGATCGTACGGGCAAGGATCGCAGACATCGCCCAGGTTGTCCTGGTCGAAGTCCGCCTGGTCGGGATTGTAGTCTTCGGGACAGTTGTCGCATGCGTCACCGAACCCGTCTTCGTCAAAGTCCGCTTGGTCCGGATTGGGCGACTGCGGACAATTGTCCATCTCATCGCAGATTAGATCCTCGTCGTCGTCGTTGGCCGAGCACAGCACGTGCACGATCGCCACGTCCGAGATGTCGCCGGTCACCGGCGTGAAGATGTTCTTGACGATGGTCTGGCTGTAGCTGCCGTAGGTCGGCAGGAAGGCGATTTCCGTCCCGTCCCCCGGCGTTTGCGGAGGCGGAGGTCCATCGGCGATGCCGAAGACGCGCGTCGTCACGACCAGACCGGGATCGGGCGACGCGACTGCGGGAACGCCGAGGCGCGCCGAGGCCGTGTAAAGCGCATCGCCGTCGCCAATGACGTCATTCAGGCCGTCAGGATTTGGGCGAAAGCCCGAAATGCCCCACCCGCCGGCGTAGCCCGAGTTGTCGTCGTCGTACCCCGTCAACGTGATATAGGCGGGATCGTAGACGATGATCGCTTCGAGGACCGTAAACGGCTCCTCCGGATCAGCCTGAGCGATCAGGTCCACGAGGAGCGTGTCTCCCGGCTCGAGGACGGTCGGCTCGCCCGTTGGAGAGCGTACGGTAAGCAGCAGATCAACGTCCGCCACGAGCGGGCCCGCGGTGCACCACAGCGCAGCGAACGCCGACCACAAGGTAATCCGGCGGGATCTTTCGTAACGAGATTTCATGGATCGACTCCCTCTTTCCTGCACCATCGCGGTCTCCCGCGGTGAGTTGGTCCTGGCGCTGGCCACGACCTCACGTCCGGGCAACAGCGGCAGTCGAGGAACGAGGTCCGGGACGTCCCCCGGATCGCCCTCCGCCGCAACCGAATCGTGGCACACTCGCCCGTCGCAGAGATCACGAATCTGTCAAAGCTCCCGCGCCACGCGGAACGGCGGCGCGGGAGCGGACGCATCTTGCTTGGCTCGCACCTAACGCACCGTCCGCACCGAGCGCGGAGCCATCGATCGCTCGTAGGCTGCGCGGGCCTCGACGGACGCCTTCAACGCCTCGGACACGGTATGCGGCAAGTTGAATTGGTCTTCGATCAGCCGCACGTCCTGATGATCCACGACGTCGTCCTGATTCAAGTCGACCCTGGCCCGCACGCCTGCGTCGAAGTCCCCCGCCGGCCGGCTGAACACGACCGATTTACCCCGTGCGAACTCCACCGCCGGTCGCGACGTGGGTTCACAAGCGCAGCCGCCGTTGGCATAGGGGAATCCCCACATGTACGCGACGTACTGGAAGAACTGGTAGTCGCCCAGCACGTCGACGAGAGCGTCGTTATTGAAATCCGCGTCGCGGGTCAGACCATCCCACGGGCAGCCACCGTAGCCGCCAGGCGTCCCCGGGTAGCACTGCGCCACCCACAGCGTGACGTCATCGATGTCCACGTCGTGGTCGTCATCCGTGTCGCCCCCCGTGAGGGCGTAGGGATAGGCGGCCTCGTATATCGTGCCGACCGGCTCAATCGGCTGCGAATCGGTCAGCGTATGCTGCGCGTCCTTGAGGCACAGGTAGGCCCAGTCGCCGCACCGGATATCGATGAGCCCGTCGTACGCAGCCCACTGCCGCTGCGCCCCGCCACCAAACGGCAGCTCCAGATCCAACTGCTCTGCGACCTCGCAGTTCGCATCCAGCAGCGTGACGTGAATGCACCGCATAATCTCGACCTGCGGCGACACGCCCACCAACTCAATCATGACGTGCGCGAGGTTCCGCTCCAGGACGATCACCTCGGTCGTCAAGGTCTCCTGGTTGCCGCACTCGTCCGTGGCGATCCAGGTGATCTGCGTAGCTCCGACGGGATACGGCGCCTCCAG
>CAZERK010000197.1:3840-6637 GCA_964514515.1 uncultured Planctomycetaceae bacterium | reverse complement strand
GAAGGGGAGGAAGGAGGACGGCAGCTGCGAGTCCCAGCGCGACCGTTATCCCATGCCGACGCTCTACGGCCTCGGAGGCATTCCTGGCAGTCAGAGCATGTTTGTGCTGGATCCTCGAACCGGCAATGCGTCGGGTATCAGAATCCAACTTGCCCCTGTTAAGGGCGGCGGTGGAGATCGGCTGAGCAAGACGGCCGGCAAATGCCGGCTCGACGCGGGGAATCTGGGCGAGTTGCTCGATCAGCTTGGCCCGCTTTATATGCCCGGCGCTCCCAAGCGCGTGGGTGAACAGTGGACTCGGACGCTTCGCGAGGTGCATCAGAACCTCGGGGTCGTCGTGACCGAACTGACGTGTACACTGCAATCCGTTCGTGAGGTGGACGGCCGCAAGGTTGCGACGATCGATCTCAACGGCGAGGTCCGTCTGGCAGCCAAGAACGAGCAAACGGCTCCGACGCAGACGACCTCCGCTCCGGCTTCTCAGCCGGCTCGCTCGGACACCCAACCGGCGATCCAACCCGCGGATGAGTCGACAGCCCCGCCTGGAAGCCGCACGGCCGCGCAGCCGGCTGATCCACCTGCCACCCAACCAGCGCACGCACCGGCCGATCAACACGGCCGCCAACCGGCGTCGCGTCCCATGGACGAGTCGCCCGGTACGGCCGGTCGCCAATCGACGACGCGCCCCGAACGCCAGCCGATGACTCAGCCCGCCAGCCAACCGACGACGACGCAGCCGTCCAAACCGTCCCGGAGACTAACCAAGCCTTTGAGCAAAGAGCGAGATTACAGACTGGATCGCAAGGAATACGTCGGCAGCGTCGAGTTCGACCTGACGCGCGGCGAGCTCGTCCGGATGAACCTGCGCCAACAGGTCGAATTCGTGGCCGAGCTGGACCAGAAGGAACCGAATCCGCTGGTCTCGCACATTCGGTCCGGCACGCTTCGCGAGCTGCGCGTGCAGGTGGCCGACATGGCGCCAGCCAAGCCGGTCATCATCGGCGGCCCTAAGCCGCCGGTTGCACCCGCGGCCGAGACCGATCGTTCGGGATCAGCCGAGCATACACCCTCCGCACCAACGAGCCGCCGGAGCTCTTCCGCAACAGGCCGGCGCAGCCTCTCGCCCGACCAACCCGCCGGCGGGGAAAAGTCCGACGCCGCCACAAGTCAGCCCGCCGTTCGAAGAGCAAAGCCGGCTGCCGCGCGTCCGGCGATCGATCGCCGGACTCCCCGCCGCCGGCCCGCCAAGGTTGCTGCCAGCCAGCCGGCGCCGCCGGATGCTCGCAAGCCTCAACTCGTCGATCGGCCGGGCCCCTGACTCGCTCCCCCGCTGTTGGACGCCAGCCCTGCGTAGCTGTCGCTGCCGCCCGTCGCGGCGCGGACGACGCGCGGTTGCATCGTCCTGTTGAGGTCTTCCTCGTTTGAATGTAGAGCGAGAAACGCTCCAGCCGGCATCTGTTGCCGTCCTTCGGATTGAGCCGCAGCACGTTGACGAGATTCTGCCATGCTGAAGAGCCGTCTCAGCGATGCATGACGGCCGAGTTGCATCAGACGGCGGGCGGCTGCGTCAACTCGAAAACGCCTCGCGGACGGTCTTGTTGAACCGTTCAACGAGCGGCTGCATTTCGACGCCGGCGATGCGGCCCTCCTGGACGACCGTCCGCCCGTTGACGATGACGCGATCTGCCCGCCCGACGTGGCAGAGCAGCAACGCTCCAAGCGGGTCCTGCTCGACGGCGCCCGCCAAGGCGACGTCGTCCCGTCGGAACAGAGCGAGGTCGGCGGCGCAGCCTGCGTCGATGTTGCCCAGCTCGGATCGATGGAGCACCGCCGCGCCGCCAAGCGTGACGAGCCGAAGCGCCTCCTCGACGGACAACGCCGCCGCACCGCCGAGCACGCGCTGCAGCAGCAGCGCCTGTCGGGCCTCAGCCAACAGATGCCCGCCGTCGTTGCTTGAACTGCCGTCGACGCCGAGGCCGACTTTGACGCCGGCATCCAACAGGCGGCGAACGGGCGCGATGCCGCTGCCCAGTCGCATGTTCGAGCACGGGCAATGCGCGACGCTGGTCCCGGACTCGGCCAACCGCGTCACGTCCGCGTCGGACAGGTGTACGCAGTGCGCGAGGTAGACGTCCGGCGCCAGCCAACCCACCTCGTCCAGCCATTCAATCGGCCGTTTGCCGAATCGGTCCAGGCAGTACTGCTGCTCGTCCAGCGTCTCGGCCGCGTGCGTGTGCAACAGGCAGCCGTGCGCACGGGCCAGCGAAACCGTTTCTCGCAGAAGGTCGGCGCTGACGGAGAAGGGCGAGCACGGCGCCAAGTCGATCCGCCGCATGGCCGCGGGGCACCGGTTGTGCCATCGTTCGATGACGCGGCTGCAGTCGGCGAGGATGTCGCCTTCCGGCTGAACGCAGACGTCGGGCGGCAGGCCGCCCTGCGACGCGCCCACGCTCATGCTGCCGCGACAGGCATGGATGCGAATACCCATCGTCTCAGCAGCTTCGAGCACGGCTTCGATGCGCACGTCGCTGTCTCGCGGGAACAGGTAGAAATGGTCGCTGGTCGTCGTGCAGCCGGACAGGAGCAGTTCCGCGATGCTGATCTGGGCCGCGAGCTTGACCGCCTCGTAATCGATCTTCTTCCACCGCTCGTAGAGCTGCGTCAACCAGCCGAACAGCGGCGCATCCTGCACGCACCGGAGCCCCCGAGTCAGCGATTGGTACAGATGATGGTGCGTGTTGACCAGCCCGGGACCGCCCAGATGCCGACGCGCGTCGCTCACTTCGTCCGCCGGCCG
>CAZERK010000197.1:0-3830 GCA_964514515.1 uncultured Planctomycetaceae bacterium | reverse complement strand
CCACGGCCACGATCCAGCCGCCGTCGATCAGGATCGACTGATCCTCCAAGACGACGACCCGCCCACCCCGCCAGACGATGAGGGTCGCATGTTCGATTCGTGTCGTGCTCATCTTGTTGTTGGTCCTGCGGTTGGCGGAGCGGTTCTGAAGCGCGCTTCGGGGCGAACCTGGGCCTGGTCGGGGTGCAGGAGTTCCCAGACGCGCTGCGGGTTGCACGGCATCGTGTGCGGCGGTACGCCGAGGGCATCGGCGATGGCGGACAGTACGGCAGGCACGGCGCCGATCAGCGTCGGCTCGCCCACGCCGCGAGCGCCGAACGGCCCGCCGGGATCGTCGTTCTCCAAGATGACGCATTCAACAGGCGGCACGTCGCGGATCGTCGGCAGGATGTAGTCCGTGAAGCCCGGGTTCATCATCCGGCCCTGGACCATGACGACCTCCTCCATCAAGGCCATGCCGATGCCCTGGGCCGCCCCGCCGACGATCTGGCCGCGCACGCCCATCGGGTTGATCGCCTTGCCGACGTCGTGACAGGCGACGTGTCGCTCGACGTGGACCTCGCCCGTCTCCACGTCGACCAGGACCTGGCAGACGTGCGAAGCGAACATGTACGTGACGAAGGCCAGCGGCGACTGGCCGGTATCGAAGTCCTCGCAGACCGTGCGGGGCTTGAAGATGCCCTCGCCTCGCAGCGTATGGCCCCGGGCGCGGCCGGCCGCCAACACGTCGCCCAGCGCCCATCGCAGCGACGGATCGAACCGGCCCACGACGTGCTCGTCCTCGATCTCCAGCTCGTGCGGATGGACGCGCAGCAGCTTGCCCGCGATATCAAGCACCTGTTCGCGGAGTTCGCCGGCGGCGAGCTTCACCGCGTTGCCCGTGAAGTACGTCTGCCGGGTGGCCGAGGTCGATCCCGATTCCTGCGTTCGCCCCGTATCCGCCCAAACGACGTCGACCCGATGCAGCGGTAGTCCAAGCTCCTCGGCGGCAATCTGGGCGACGACGTTCAGCAGGCCCTGGCCGTACTCGACACCGCCCGTCAGGACTTCCAGACGATCGTCGGCAGCGAACCGAACGGTCGCACGGCTGGCGTCGGGGAAGCCGTCGCCATAGCCGAGGCCGAAACAGATCGTGCTGAGGCCCCAACCCCGGCGCTGATGCGGCGCCAGCGGCGCGGTCGCAGCCGCAGCGGCCTTCTGCGACGAGCGATACTGAGCCAGCGCCGCCTCCATGCATTCCAACGGCGTCGCGACCGGCAGGACCTGACTCGTCGTCACGGAATCGCCCGCTCGCACGAGGTTCTTGCGGCGCAGCTCCGCACGGTCCATGCCGAGCTTCGCGGCGAGGCGATCCATCATGCCTTCGTAGGCGACCGCCATCTGGCAGGCCCCGAAGCCTCGCATCGCGCCCGTCGGATTGTTGTTCGTGAAGACGCCGTAGACGTCGACGGAGACGTGGGGCACGCGATAGGGACCGGTCGCGTGGCTGGCGGCCTTGCGCATGACGGCAGGACCGGTCGAGGCGTAGGCCCCTTCGTCGGAATAGACCGTCACCTTGGCGGCGGTGAGCGTCCCGTCCCGCTTCGCCCCGAGCGAAAAATGCACCCGCAGAGCGTGCCGCTTGTGCCGGGCCCGCATCGACTCCTCGCGGCTGTATCGCAGAGCGATGGTCTTGCCTGGATGCTTCAAGGCCGCCATGCCCAGATAGACTTGGATGCTCAGGTCCTCACGCCCGCCGAACGCGCCGCCCGTACAAGGCGTGACGATTCGCACCGCCTCGATGGGCAACCCCAGGGCGAGCGCGGTGAGCCGCCGCTCCTCGTGCGCCCATTGTCCTGACGCGTGCAGCGTCAGGAGGTTGCCGTCCCAGCAGGCGATGCCGGCTTCGAGGTCGAGGAAGGCGTGATCGACCGTCTGCGTTTGGAACGTCTCGTGCAGGACGACGTCGCTCGCCGCCAACGCAGCGTCCGCGTCGCCCTTGCGGATGCGTTTGCCGCCCATGATGTTGCCGTCAGGATGCAGGCGCGGGGCGCCCTCGGCCAGGGCGTCATCGATGCAGCCGACGACGGGCAACGGCTCATACATGACTTGAACCGCATCCCTTCCGCGTCGAGCCGCCTTCTCCGTCTCGGCTACGACAATCGCGACAGCATCGCCACGATAGCGAACGCAGTCCTCGGCCAGAACAGGATGATCGCGGCGGATAAGCCCCTGACGATTGGTGCCTGGCGCATCGGCCGCCGTATAGACGCCCAGCACGCCGGAAACCTGCAGAGCCGCTGCCGCATCGATCTTCGTGATTTCGGCGTGGGCCTCTCCCGATCGAACGATGGCCGCGAAGCAGTCCGCGCGACCGGGAAAGAAGTCCGCCCCAAACAGGGCCGCTCCCGTCACCTTCTCCAAGCCGTCGATCCGTTGCTCGCTCTTTCCGACCGGTCCGGAGGGCCGCTCTTTGTAAGGCGTCGCCGAAGGCTGCACGTCGGGCGGCACGAAACAAGGCCGCAGCGTCGCGTCGGCGGATTGGTCTCGATGAGCATCTTGCATCGTCATCGCTCGTATCGGATGCAGTCGCGTTGCAGGCGGAAGACGCGCACGCCTTCGGCGTTGCGGCTAAGCGTTGCCCGCGATTCAGGACGCCGCATGCCTATCGCGTTGCGGCTAAGCGTTATTCGCGGTTCGAGCGTGGCCGGCACCGCTCGCGGTGCGGATCGCGTCGCGGACGGCGGCATAACCCGTGCAGCGACAGATGTTCGCCTCAACCGCCTCCAGGAGCTGCTCCTCCGTCGGGTTCGGCTCGCGGTCCAACAGAGCCTTCGCCGACATGATGAGCCCCGGCGTGCAGTAGCCGCACTGCACGGCCCCGTATTCAAGGAACTTCTCCTGGAGCACGTGGAGCCGGCCGTCCCGGGTCAATCCTTCGATCGTCTCGACGGAGCCGCCCTGCACCTGCGGCGCGAGCACCAGACAACTGTTGACCGCCTCGCCGTTCAAGACGACCGTGCAGGAGCCGCATTCGCCTTCGAGACAGGAGCCCTTCGTGCCGGTCAGACCCAGGCGATCGCGCAGAACGGTCAGCAACGTGTCGTCCTGCTCGACCTCGATCTCGACGAGCCGGCCGTTGACCGTGCATTGCAGCCGCCAGGACGTCGTGTCCGATTGGCTCATCGTCTCGACTCCCGCCCCGGTCGGGCCTCATCGCGCAGGCAGCGCAGCAGTCGCCGCAGGATCACGCCGCACATCGCCCGGCGATAATTCGCCGAGGCGCGATGGTCGTCGATCGGCGACACCTCGCGCATGGCGGCGTCGGCCGCTGCCGCGATGGCCTCGTTGCCCAGACCGGCCTGCCGGACAACCTGTTCAGCCGCCTTCGCCCGCATGACTGTCGGGGCTACGGCGCCGAAGGCAATGCGCACGTCGCTCGATGGCGACATCGCGACGGCACAGCAGACGATGCTGATATTGATCGCGCTGCGCTTGCCGATCTTGTACCAGGCTGATGTCCATCCGACCGGCACGTGAACGCGAGAGATCAACTCGTCCGCCAGCAGGGCCGTCCGGCGAAAGCCCACGAAGTAGTCGTCGATGGGAATCAGCCGGCTGCCGCGCAGGGCATGGGTCAACTCGACGCGCGCGTCCATCGCGAGCAGCGCCGTGCAGCCGTCGCCGGCCGGCGAGGCCGTGCCGAGGTTGCCCGCGATCGTGCCGCGGTTGCGGATGGCCGGCCCCCCGACGGACCTCGCCGCGTCGGCCAAGGCTCGCTCGGGCAGGGCGGCGAGCTGACGGAACGTTGCGCCGCCGCCGATTGTCCAGTCTTCGTTGTGCCGCTGCAC
>CAZERK010000196.1:0-6641 GCA_964514515.1 uncultured Planctomycetaceae bacterium | reverse complement strand
GCCCGCCGACCCTCTTTAACCAGGCTCCGCCGCCGCTTGGTCTCCAACCGCCGTCGGTTCGCCGCAACCGTCGGCTGGGTTTGCTTTCGCGGCTTGCTCGGACGCAGCGCGGCTGCGACCAGTTCCACGAACGCCTGAACGGCCTCGCGGCGATTGGCTGCCTGCGTGCGGTGTCGCGATCGCGAGATGACGAGTTCGCCCTGCTTGCTGATCCGGTTTGCCAGCGAGCGGAACAGGCGGGCCTTCTGGATCCCGGAAAGCGACGACGAGCCTGCGACATCGAAGCTGAGCACGGCCTTGGTCGCCAGCTTGTTGACGTTCTGGCCGCCGGGGCCCGAACTGCGGACGAAGGAGAAACGGATCTCCTCGTCATCGATGACCAGATGTTCGTTGATGCGCACCATGAACCCGCCACACCCTCCGTCCGATCCCCTCCGCTCGCGGCCGCTGTCCGTTCTTCGATCGATGATCGACGCCCTGGATCGCGACCTGCTGCGCCTGCTGGCGCGACGGTACAGTCTGGTCGGCGAGATCGCCGAGTTCAAGCGCGAGCATCATGCGCCGATCCGCGACTTCCAGCGCGAACGGGAGATCCTTGACGACCGTCGCCACCGCGCGATCCCGTTGGGTCTTTCGCCGGAGCTGGTCGAGAGCATGTTCCGGCTGATTTTGTGGGCCAGCCGCGACTTGCAGGCGGCGCTGAAGGCTGAGGTGCCGCCCGACATCGAGCCGCGAACCGTGGCGATCATCGGCGGGCGCGGCGGCATGGGGCGCTGCTTGGCGGAGCTGTTTGGCGATCTTGGCCACTCCGTCATGATCGCCGATCTCGACACGCAGATCACGCCGCAGGAGGCCGCCGGCGTCGCCGACGTCGTGGTGCTGAGCGTGCCGATCGACGTCACGACCGACGTCATCCGCCAACTCGGCCCGTTGGTGCGTCCGGACGCTCTGTTGATGGACGTGACCTCGATCAAGGGCGCGCCCGTGCAGGCGATGTTGGAAAGCTCGCGAGCCAGCGTCATCGGCACGCATCCGCTGTTCGGCCCTACCGTGCATTCGCTTCAAGGACAGCGCGTCGTGCTGTGCCCGGCCCGGGCGGACGTCTGGCTGGATTGGCTCAAGCAGATGTTCCATGCCCGTGGGCTGATGATGGTGGAGACGACGCCGGAGGCGCACGATCGTGCGATGGCGATCGTACAGGTGTTGGTACATTTCTCGACGGAGGTGATGGGCAAGACGCTGGCAAAGCTGGGCGTCGCGATCGAACGCACGATCGAGTTCACGTCGCCGATCTATCTGATGGAGCTGTTGATGACGGCCCGGCATTTCGCCCAGTCGCCGGACTTGTACGCCTCCATCCAGATGTCGAATCCCGCGACGTCGGAGGTGACGGACGCCTTCATCCGGTCCGCCGAGGAATTGCGGGGCATCGCCGCCCGGCAGGATCGGGCCGCTTTCGCCGAGGCCTACCGCGAGGTGCGCACGCTCTTCGGTTCGTTCACCGATCAGGCGATGGAGCAGTCCAGCTTTCTCATCGACCGCCTCGTTGAACGGGCCTGATCCCGCCGGCCGCCCGTCTCTCAGGGCGTCTGACACGGATGGGCCTGATCTCGATCGCCGTCCATCTGGGGCTTCCCTCGTTCAATCTTGCTTCTGCGAAGATGCGCCGAGCCCGTCGTGGTCTTGGATCGCGCCTCGCGGCACGCTACAATCAACCGTAGACATCAGCCATGTTAACGGGCGGGAGGAGGGCAGCCCCCCCGCCGACGGTGGCGTCTCTTCGTCGAGTTTCGACAGGCGGCTGCGCTCACGTCGTACGGTGCTGCCGCGAGGTTTCAGGGTGGTCGGGAGGGCATTTCATGTTTGCTTCGAACGTCGTTCAGAGCGGGGGCCGCGCACTGCGTTGGACCCTGATGATCGCAGTCTTGGCAGCGGCGACGAATTCGCTTGCCGCGGCGGATCAACCGCGCGCAGTTGCGCCAGACCGTTCGGTCAGAACCGTCGACCCGACGGCGTGGGTCCGTTCGGCGCTGCCGAACGATCACGTTGAGCGGATCGCGCTGCCCGGCGTCGACCTGGCGGCTGTCGCAGCGGAGGACGAGGCCCGAGACGCCGATGGCCTACCGCCGAGATACGCAATCCCGTGCGAAGTCTCGATCACGCCGGCAACGCATGGAACATGGGAGCAACTGGACGCGAAGGTCCTGCTTTGGCGGCTGCGCATCACGTCGCCGGGCGCGCTCTCGCTCAACCTCGGTTTCTCTCGCTATCGAATGCCTGACGGCGCGTACTTGCTCGTGTCCGCCGCTGACCTTGCTCCAGCGGCAGACATCGGCGCGGCCGTCACAGCGAATCGTCTGGTCGGCCCCTTCACGCGCCACGACAATCAGGACAGCGGCGAGCTTTGGACGCCCGTCGTGCTGAGCGACGACGTCATCGTCGAGTTGACAATCGTGGGAGCGGCCGTCCCGGAGCTTCAGCTTGAGCTGGCGTCGGTCAACCACGGCTATCGTTTCTTCGGCGCCCCGTCGCCTGACAAGGGCGAAGGCGACCGCGCCGGTTCGTGCAACATCGACGTCATCTGCCCCCAGGGCGATGGCTGGCGCGACGAGATTCCCTCCGTCGGCGTGATCTCCACGGGCGGCAGCCTCTTCTGCACGGGGTTCATGGTGAACAACACGGCCCACGACGAAACGCCGTACTTCATGACGGCGCGGCATTGCGGCATCACGTCCAGCAACGCCGGTTCGCTCGTCGTGTATTGGAACTTCCAGAGCCCGACGTGCGGCCAGCAAGGCGGCGGCTCGCTCAGCCAGTATCAAACCGGTTCGACATGGCGATCGTCGTACAGCAACTCGGACTTCACGCTGGTCCAACTCAACGCGCTGCCGAACCCGAATTGGGAAATCACCTACGCCGGTTGGGACCGCACGAGCGCCAATCCCACGAGCGCCGTGGCGATCCATCATCCCAGCACGGACGAGAAGAGCATCAGTTTTGAGAACCAGGCATGTACGACCACGTCCTACCTTGGCACGTCCAGCCCGGGCGATGGGACGCACGTCCGCGTGATCGACTGGGATTCGGGAACGACGGAGCCCGGCTCCTCCGGTTCGCCGCTCTTTAATCAGAACCATCACGTCGTCGGCCAGCTTCACGGAGGCTACGCGGCGTGCGGCAACGACGAATCTGACTGGTACGGCCGCTT
Organism: uncultured Planctomycetaceae bacterium; assembly: GCA_964514515.1. Taxonomy (GTDB): domain Bacteria; phylum Planctomycetota; class Phycisphaerae; order UBA1845; family UTPLA1; genus CAZERK01. The sequence continues at coordinate 3,433 of CAZERK010000196.1, read as the reverse complement.
CTCCATCTCCTGGGCCGGCGGCGGCGGCAGTACATCCCGCTTGAGCAACTGGCTCGATCCCGGCTCGACCGGCCAGACGAGCGTCGACACGCTCGTGCCGGGCGCCAGCGGCCTGAGCGTGACGCCGAGCGACGGTCTTGCGTCCTCGGGCGATCCGGGCGGGCCGTTCACGCCATCCAGCAAGGTCTACACGCTGGAGAACCTTGGGAGCACCGGCATCAACTACAGCGTGACGAAGACGCAGAGCTGGGTGTCGCTCAGCAGTACGTCGGGCTACTTGGCGGGCGGCGCGACGACGACCGTCACCGTCTCCATCAACAGCAACGCCAACTCCCTACCCGACGGCGAATACACCGACACGGTCAGCTTTATCAACACGACTGATCACGTCGGCGATACGACGCGCCCCGTCACGCTGACGGTCGGCGGTCCGCAACGCGTCTACTTCTTCCCGATGGACACGAATCCGGGCTGGACGACGCAAGACCTCTGGGCCTTCGGTCATCCGACGGGCGGCGGCGGGCAGTACGGCGGGCCGGACCCTTCAAACGGCTACACGGGAACCAACGTGTACGGCTACAACCTCAGCGGCGACTACCAGAACGACCTCGCGGAACGGCATCTGACGAGTACGGCCCTGGACTGCTCCAACCTCTCGGACGTCACGTTGAAGTTCCGCCGCTGGCTGGGCGTCGAGCGAAGCCTCTACGATCACGCCTACGTCCGCGTCAGCAACAACGGGTCCACGTGGACCACGCTCTGGGAGAACGGTTCCGAAGTCGCCGACACCTCGTGGGTGCTCCAGGAGTTCGACCTCTCCGCGGTGGCGGATGGACAGTCGACCGTGTACCTCCGCTGGACCATGGGCACGACCGACGAGAGCTGGCAATACTGCGGTTGGAACATCGACGACGTGGAGATTTGGGCGTTCGTCGAAGAGCCGCCTGACACGACGCCGCCGACGCCCAATCCCATGACGTGGGCGTCGCCGCCGGCGGCCGCGAGCGCTTCGTCGATCACCATGACCGCGACGACGGCCTCCGACGACACGCCGCCCGTGGAGTACGACTTCGACTTCGTGTCCGGCGGCTCGGGCGGGACGGACAGCGGTTGGCAATCGTCGACTGCGTACGTCGACTCGGGCCTGTCACCCAACACGTCGTACACGTATCGCGTTCGCGCCCGCGACAGCGCCTCGACGCCCAACGTCACGAGCTACTCGGGCAACACCTCCGCCACGACGTGGGCCAACGCGCCGGCCGCGCCGACGCTGAGCAATCCGACGGCCACGACGATGAGCCTGGACGTGAACGTCAACGGCAACCCCGCCTCGACGGAGTTTGCCGTTCGGTGCAACTCCAGCGCGCCGAACGACCCCGACTGGGTGGGCAAGTACGTGAGCGCTTCGGGCACGCCGACCACCGCGGCGGTCTGGCGGACAGATGCGCAATGGGGCAACATCACGATTCAGGGGCTCGAGGGATGCACGACCTACGTCTTTGCGGCCAAAGCTCGCAACAGCAGCGGCGTGGAGACCGCGTTCGGTCCGGTCGCTTCGCTGGGAACGTTGGGGACGCTCGGCGACCTCAACGGCGACGGCGCCGTCGACGGCGATGACATCCAGGCGTTCACGCGGTGCCAGATTTCCGGCGGGTCGGGCTGCGGCTGCGCGGCGCTCAGCGTGGCGGAGTTCGTCGCCTGCCTGCTCGACGCCGGCGCGTGCCCGTAGGACCGCCGGCGCGGGCTAGGGAGCCGGCCCCCACTTGGCGGCGTGGTTGCACGACACGCCGCCGGCGGTCGTGAAGAAGCCGCCCGCGATCAGTTCGCCGTTCACGACCGTGAGGGCAAATACGGAGTTGTCCATTCCTGATCCCAACGGCTGCCAGAAGCTGCCGTTCCAGCGAGCGATGGAGTTGCACGCTTCGCCGCCGGCGGTCGTGAAGGTGCCCCCCGCGATCAGGTCACCGTCAAAGACCGCCAGGGCGTATACAAGCTCGTTCATTCCGCTGCCAAGCGCCTGCCACGCGCTGCCATCCCAGCGGGCGATTCTATTGCGTGACGCCCCGCCCGCCGTCGTGAAATCGCCGCCCGCGACCAACTCGCCGTTGTAAACCGTGAGGGCACGCACGCGCTGGTTCATCCCGCTTCCCAATGGCTGCCAAGCACTTCCGTCCCAGCGGGCGATTCTGTTCCGTGACGCCCCGCCGGCGGTGGTGAAACTGCCGCCCGCGATCAGCTCCCCGCCGAACGTCGTCAAGGCAAGCACATAGTGATTCATCCCCGTTGCAAGCGGCAGCCAGGCGGCGCCATTCCAGCGGGCGATGTAGTTGCACGCTTGGCCCTCGGCGGTCGTAAAATCCCCTCCCGCGATCAGATCGCCGCCGGAGACCGCCAGCGCATACGTGTAGCGGCTCATGCCACCGCCAACCGGATACCAGTTGCTGCCGTCCCAGCGAGCCGGCGTCAGGAACCACCCGCCGGCGATCACGTTGCTGTTGAAGACCGTCAGGGCGTAAACGCCGTTGCTCATGCCGTTGCCCATCGCGTGCCAGTTGTTGCCGTCCCAGCGAGCGATGAAGTTGCACTCGACGTCGCCAGCGGTCTCGAAAACGCCCCCCGCAACCAGATCACCGCCAAGGTCCGTTAGGGCGTTCACGTTGTAGCCACCGACCATCCCGCTCCCCAGCGGCTGCCAGGCGTATTCGACCGGCGGCGCGCCTGCCGAGAACGACCAGACCGGGCCGGGCGTATTGCCGGCGTCGTTCTTGGCCACGACCTGCCAATAGTAGGTCGTCTGGTCATCGAGCGTATCGAGAAGCCAGTCGCTGGATGCCGCGTTGCCCAGGCATGGCAGCGGGTTGCTCGTGCCGAAGTACACGCCGTAGCTAATCGCGCCTGCTGAGTCGTCCCAATCCAGATCGGCGTACAACGACACGTACGTCGCGCCGTCGGCCGGACTCGGGTTCGACGGAGCGGCCGGCAACTGCGGCGACAAGACCACGACCAGCCGCAACGCGAGGGCGCGCGCCCCCTCGAGCAGGAGCGTCAGGGACGCCGCGAGGTAGGCGAGCGGCGTGCGCGGCCGCACCCCGGCACTTCCGGCTGTCGGCATCCGCAGTTGCCCGGCTGCGTCTTGTTGGGGTCGTCAGGGCATGCATCGCCGGCGACCGCGACCCAGAACGTCGGCTGGTAGCACAACTCCGTGGTTTCGTTGGGGTCACCTGCCCCGTCGCCGTCCCCGTCCCAATACCACGTGCGGTAGTCGCTGTCCGGCACGCCGCACCCGCACAGGCCCGGGTCAGACTTGTTCGGGTCGTTGGGGCAGTCGTCGATTCCTTCGACCGAGGCGAACGCATCAGCCGACGCCGCATGGATCATTCCGACGATGGCGTCGTCAATCACCCAGTCGAGCGCCCCGAAGATCGCCAGCACC
>CAZERK010000195.1:0-6668 GCA_964514515.1 uncultured Planctomycetaceae bacterium | reverse complement strand
GTACTCCAGATCGGCATCTCGAGCCTGCCGCCGCTGCCGCGCGACGACTCCGACCGCAACCGCACGTCGCCGTTCGCCTTCACCGGCAACAAGTTCGAGTTTCGGGCCGTCGGGTCGGGGCAGTCCATCGCGCTGCCTTGCACGATCCTGAACACGATCGTCGCCGACGCGCTCGGGGCGCTGGCGGACGAAATTCAGAAGGAGTTGGGTGCGGGGACGCCGTTCGAGGCCGCCGTGCAGAAAGTCGTGCAGCAGAACCTGCAGCAGCATCGTGCGATCCTGTTCAACGGCGACAACTATTCCGCCGAATGGCAAGCCGAGGCCGTCCGACGCGGACTGCCCAACGTCAAGACAAGCGTGGAGGCGTTGGAGGCGCTGGCGAGCGAGGAAGCGATGGCGATGTTCGACCGCCACGCCGTGTACAGCGGCGCCGAGCTCAACGCGCGGTACAAGATCGCCCTGGAGGCATACATCAAGACGATCAACATCGAGGCTCAACTGACGGCCGGCATGGCCCGAACGATGATCCTCCCGGCGTGCCTGAGCAGCCAGAAGCATGTCGCCGACTGCCTGACGGCGACACGGCAGGCTTCGCCGGCATGCGACGCCTCCGCCGCCGAGAAACTGCTCGAACGGACCAGCGGCCTAACGGCCATGTTGAAGCATTCCATCGACAACCTGGACGACGTGCGGGCCCAAGCCGACCGGCACAACGGCGACCCCCGTGCGCACGCGGTCTTCTACCGCGACCAGGTCGTGCCCGCGATGAACGACGTGCGGGCCGCCGCCGACGCGCTCGAGGCCGTCGTGGACGATCAATACTGGCCGCTGCCGAAATATCGAGAGTTGCTGTTCATGTATTGAAATCGTCCGAGCGTATGCGCCCCAGGACTTACCGTCCGGCTGCCGCCCGAACTGAAGTCCGGCGCCTGTTGGGCGTGTACCGTCCCAGGCACGCCGCGACAGCCAACGCATGGGCAGGCCGTTGGTGCAGCGCCGGCCCCGGAGCCGGCCCGCCCGCGGCGGGTAGCCGCTCGTGCGGCGACACGAAGACCGGAACGCTTGTTGAGAGCCGCCGGCCTTGGCCGGCGGGTAGCCGCAGGACCAACCGCGCGTGGCAGACGGGGGAAGCGACTCGCGGGGGGGCGGCATGGGCATCGCTGGTCGCTCTCGGCGGTCCCCGGCTCAATCGACGTTCCGTCGTCACGAACCCGGCTCAAGAAGGGCTCGTCTCAGGCCATCTCCGTCCAAATCACGATTGGCCTCGCATCGGCGACAAACATGGAAACCGCTGCAGCTTGAAACCTGCTCTCTTCTCGCCGTGGCTCGGCACGCCGGACCGAGCCGGGTACGACCGGATATCGTTTGACTGCTCGAATCTCGCATTGCCGGCGATCGAGACGGACCGTCCAACAACACAACTTGTGCTATGCGTTGCAGGGACCTTATATTTGCCAATAGTCGCGAACGGACGGGCCCTGGCGGCCGTTGGACATGACAAGTAGCCGGCGGCAGCCGGGAGGCGATGCGCGGATGCGCCTCGCCCCGACCGGGACGTCATCGGTTTTGACGGTTGATTAGATGCTTCGATTCAAGGTCATCGAGAACGGCAAGCCGGCCAAGACCATGAACCTGGAGGCCGTCCATCTCCTGGGAACGGATCGGGTTCCTCTCAGAGCCGAGATCAAGTTTGCCCACGGCGAGTTGATCTGCGAGCCGCGGGCTCGTGGGGCAGCGGCGATTACGCTGCCTTGGACGATCCAGGGCCTGGGGCGGATGATGCTGGAGACGGCACGCCTGCCGGAACGGCCCCAACCGTACAACCTGCACGTCGAGCTGGCGCGCGGGCAGTTGATGCGCATCAGCCAGAAACGGGAAGATTGGGGTCTGTACGATTTTGTCGACGGCAAACCCATCTACGAGATGGTCGATCAGGCCAAGGAGCTGCTCGTCTCCGCCATCACCGCGTCAGACGACGCCTCGGCCGCCGAGCTGGGCGATCGGGCGATTGCCGCGAGCGTCAAGGTCGGCGAGGCGATCAGCTCCTTTCACGCAGACCTGTTCCTGAAACGCCGGACCGCCGGCGAGCAGATCGCCAGACGCCCGTTGGGCTGCACCGTCGTTGCGCATGGCGGCTATCTTCCGGCGGCCGCCGCTCGCGCGGCCGAGGCGTTCGACTTCGCCGTGGTCCCGTTTACGTGGGGCCTGACGGAACCCAACGAAGGTCAATACGAGGCCAACGCGATCGAAGCCTGCATCCAGAGCCTGCGCGACCGCAAGATCGCCATCTGGGGGGCCGCGATGCTCTCGTTCGAGGCCTCCAATCTGCCGGCGTGGCTTCCCGTGCTTGCCGACGACTTCGAGCAGGTCCGCGACTTGGCCATCCGCTACGTTCGCCACCTGATCAAGCGCTTCGGACCGTACGTGCGGGCATGGGAGGTAATGAGCGGCGTCCACGCGCACAACACGTGCCGATTCACGTTCGAGCAGATCATGGAGATCTCGCGGACGGCCGCGGCGATCGTTAAGCAGATGTCGCCCCGTTGCAAGGCGATCCTCGGAATCTCCCTGCCTTGGGGCGAATACTACGCGCAGGATCCCAAGTCGATCCCCCCCTTGCTATATGCGGAGATGGCGGTCGAGAGCGGGATCAACTTCGACGCCTTCGGCCTTGATCTGCGGCTCGGCTGTCCGGCAGGCGGCGGGTATGCGCGCGACCTCCTGCAAGTCTCGGCCCTGCTCGACCGCTTCGGCAACCTCGGCAAGCCGTTGCACGTCATGGCCACCAGCGTCCCGTCAGAAGCGACGGACGCCGCTTACGGCTGTTGGCACGGCGATTGGTCGCCGCAGATACAAGCGCAATGGGTCCGCGAATTCTACCGGGTCGCTCTCTCCAAGCCGTTCGTCGAAACGGTGATCTGGCATCCGCTCGTCGACGGCCCCGCAGGTTCGGCGGCCACGGGTCTGTTGACCGCAAACCTATCGCCCAAGCCGGCATTTCAAGAAATTCTCTCGCTGCGAAGGGACGTTCTCGGTCTTGCAACGAGCGCGTGAGTCTACCAGTCCTGCGGCTTGCTATACCGATTCACGATTGTATGTAGCGTTCCCGGCGCGCCGGGATGGCCGACGCCAACTGCCGATTGGGCGCCCGCTCTGTCATGCGCCGGCCACGCGCCAGGGGCGGGCCGGCTCCGGGACCGGTGCTACGCCAACGGCCTGCCCGCGCGTCGGCCATCGCGGCAAGCCGGGAACGCTACGTACAATCGCAAGCCGGACCAGCGGAAGCCGGTATTATGGGATCGCTTCGAGAACCTCTTCAGAGAAGGCCCCCGTCTTCCGAGATGATCGTCAGGGCTGAGCCGACCGGATGGGCCGCGGCCGCGCGGCGTCGACTCCCGCCTGGGTCGAGTTGTCGCGGATTCCTTGCAGGATCCCCTGGGGGGCGATGCCGTGGCCGATACGCTCCAGCAGTTCTCCATCGGCGGCGTCCGCCAAGGCATCATCCTGATGCTCGGCTTCTGGTTGGTCTGGCCTGTCCTGTGCGGCATCCTGGGCGCCCGGCGCGGCCGCGCCACGGAAGGCGTCATGCACGGTTTGATGTGGGGGCCGGTCGGCGTGCTCATCGTTCTGGCCGGGGGGCGTCGCTACGTCTGCCCCACGTGCGGCAAGAAGACGCTCCGCAAGCCGCTCGATGCCCGGCCGATGGCCATGATGGCGATGCCGATGGACGAGGCGTCGGGCGAACCGCCGGACGGGCTGCGTCTGCAGGCCGTTGGTGGTCCCCGACGCGTTCGCAGCGAGGGCGTGGAGGAAGGAGCCGCCCCCGCCTCGGCTCTGCATCCTGTAGCAGCGCCCCGTGCAGAACCCGACGCCCCCGCGTTCGGCAGAGCTCCGATGACCCGTGAGGAGTTCGCGAAGGTGATCGAGCAGGCGTGCGCTGGCTACAGCGAGGAAGACGCCGCGCGGCTGCGCGCCTGGGTCAACGCCGAGCCGTAGCGCTTCGGGCCGCTGCTTCGGACGGTCGAAGGCGGCGTGCGGCGGCTACGCCTGTCGCGCGGTCGCGAGGACCTCGGCGATGAGGTCGGCCCAACGCCGGGCGGCGAGGTCGACGTGGAATCGTTCGTCAAACAACTTGCGAGCGGCGTGCCCCATCGCGAGCCGCCGCTCGGGTTGTTGATGAAGTTCCCGGATCGCACGGACCAGCCCGTCGGCGTCACCCTGGTTGACGTGTAAGCCGGCGCCGCTGCCCTCGATCCAATCGACGATCTCCGATTGACGGTTCCCGATGAAGACGCACGGTTTGCCAGCCGCGAGGATCGCGTAGATCTTGTACGGCAAGGCCATGTCGAACATCGTCGCGTGTTGGGATATCAGGCAGACGTCGGCCGTCGCGTACACCTCGCCGAGCCGGTCGGCCGGCTGATAGTCGATCAGTCGGCAGCCGGGCGTCAGCCGTTCCTGCACGCGGGCTTTTTGCGGGCCATCCCCAATGATCTGAAAGAGGACGTCCGGCGCGTCGGCCAGATCGGCCGCCGCATCCATGATCGTCTCGAACGGGTGCGACAGGCCCATGTTGCCGGCGTATTGCACGACGAATCTGCCGTCCGGATTGGACTCCGCCTGGAAGCGATTCTTGACGCCCGGCTCCGTCCGACGCGCATACTCCTCGCCGCGCGACGCGACGCGGCGCGGATCGTAGCCGTCATGGATCGTCCGCAGCTTCTCGGCCGGCAGCCCCCGGGTCGCCGCGATGCGGCGCGTCATCGGCTCGGTGATGCCGACGACCATCGTGGCGTCGCGCATCGCCTGCGTATCCTTGGCCAGCCAGCGGCGATGAATCCAGCCTTCCGATCGCAGCCGCCCCAGCGAAACGGCCAGCTCCGGGTACAGGTCGTAGACCTTGTAGATGTAGGGGCAGCCGCATCGACGGGCCATCTTGCGCGCGATCGACGCGCCTTGCGGAGGCGCGGTCGTGGCGATGATGAGATCGATCCGCCCCTGCCGCTTGGCGGCCTGGAGGACGCCCCGCTCGAACGCGGCGAAGCCGAAGGCCCGGCGGATCAGGTCGACTCGATTCACGGCCGGCCGGTTGACGCGGATGATCCGCACGCCGCGATGGTCGTCCCGGGGAGGATAGACCTTTGCAGGATCGTCCCATGAGCGGTTGCTCGTCAGGACCGTGATCCGGCACCCGGCATCGGATTGGATCCGTTCGACGTGATCCGTGGCGACGACGGCGGAGGCGCAAATATCGGGGTGGAAGAACTCGTTGATGAACACGACGTGCCGCTGCGGCAGACAAGGGAGCCGGGAGTCGTTTTCACGGTTCGGCATGGTTCTGTGCGAAGAAACGGCCGTATCGCGTGTCGTTGTCACGGCCGCAAAGGGATCGTCGCCGTCGGTCTCTCGCCCCTGGCAGGACCTCGCGCCGTCGTCGCGAGCCTGCTTCGATTCCATCGGGCACCTCGGCGCAATCCGAGGTTATGCCGCGCCGCAGCCGTCGTCAACGCAAACGACTCCCGACCCTGCATCCGCTTGCGGACCGGGCTGCATCGAAGTCGGCGCTCGGATATACTCCCGCGGCCGCAACCTCAAAGCGGTCCGGAGCGTCTACGAAGATGAGCCTCGGCCGTCTGTCTGCACGGCTCTCCGAACGCAAACGGAGCGCGGCGACAACCGGCGGTCCGACGCTCCAAGGATGACCATGACGCAACCATCGCAAACGCAAGCGACGGGCGAGCCGGCCCCTCCGGCCGAAGCCCCGGCGCCGAAGCCCAAACGGTCTCCGTCCGTCGCGCCGCGTTCATTTCGCGGCCGCCTGCTGGCCGGCACGCTCATCATCATCCCGCTGGCCGTGACGGTCATGCTCATCCGCCTGGTCTACAACGCGGCCCTGGAGGTCGGCGTCCGACTGGTCTATTGGGTGTCCATCGCCGCGCACGGGGCCTTCAAGCTCCAAGGCGCGCCGAAATGGATCGACACGCAAAACGCCGAATGGACCGAGAAGACCGTCGCCGTCGTCCTCACGGTTCTGATGCTGTACACGCTCGGCTGGCTGGGCACCAACGTGGCCGGCCGCCAGCTCATCGATTTCGTCGAGCGTCTCGTCGAGCGCATCCCGCTCGTTGCGACGATCTACTCCGCCATCAAGCGGATGGTCCAATCGCTCTCCGGCGCCCGCAAACTGGAAGATGGCGAGCAGCAGGTAGCGTTGATCGACTTCCCCCATGAGAACATGAAGGCCATCGCCTTCGTGACCAACGTCGTCACCGACCGCACCACAAAACGAAAGATGGCGACGGTCTTCGTGCCGACCACGCCGAACCCGACAAGCGGCTACATGTTGATCGTGCCGGTCGATCGGCTCACGCAGGTCGACTGGTCCATGGAGGAGGCGCTTTCGATTGTCCTATCCGGCGGCGCCACGGCACGAACGGACATCGGCATCACGCCGCCGTTCATGCCAAGCCCTGCCGCTCCCCCGCCCAAGACCGGCGCCTGACCGCCGGCGCAGAACCGTCAGTTGTCGGCGACGCGCATGAGGACGCGCCGATGAAAACCCGCGCGTAGCGTGGCATGCGCGCACCGAGACGGGCGATGTTTGGGTAGACCGTTGGTGTAGCGCCGGCCCCCGTGGCCGGGGGCTGTCAGCGATGGCCGCCCTCGGC
>CAZERK010000194.1:0-6674 GCA_964514515.1 uncultured Planctomycetaceae bacterium | reverse complement strand
CATCACGATGCACCACACGGCGGCCATCTTGTCGTTCATGGTGCAGAACCCGCCCGTGCCCATCGTGATGGTCGGCTCCCAGCGTTCCAGCGACCGGCCGTCGTCCGATGCGGCGATCAATCTGATCAACGCGGTCAAGGCGGCCGCGGAAGGCGACATTGCAGAGATCATGGTCTGCATGTTCGGCCCAACCTCGGACCAGTACTGCTTGCTCCACCGTGGGACGCGCGTGCGAAAGATGCATTCGAGCTACCGGTCGACGTTTCGAACGATCGGCGACATCCCGCTCGCGATGATCGATCCCAAACACATCATTCCCCTTCGCAACGACTATCGCCGCCGCCGCAAGGACCGGGAGGTCAAGATCTGCACCGCCTTCGAGGAGAAGGTGACAATCCTCTATTACTATCCCAACATGAGGCCGGATATCGTCGATGCCATCGTGGACCAAGGATATCGAGGCATCGTGATCGCCGGCACCGGCCTGGGCCACGTTAACCGACCGCTGTACCCCGCCCTCAAGCGCGCCGCCGACAAGGGCGTGCATATGTACATGACGGTGCAGACGCTCTGGGGCTACGTTCAAATGTACGTGTACGAGACGGGCCGCGAGATTATGGAACTCGGCGTGATCCCGGCCGCGAACATGCTGCCCGAGGTCGCCTACGTGAAGCTCTGTTGGGCCCTGGGGCAGTCCGACGACCGCGAAGAGGTGAAGCGGCTCATGCTGACGCCCGTCGTCGATGAAACGACGGGGCGGGAGCCGTACAACGGCTACCTCATCTTTCAGGGGGCCATCCCTGAGGTCCAGCAATTCTTGCGGACAATCAAGCGATAGGAGCGAGGGAACGGAGGGCGCTGGAGGGCTCGACGTCGTCGCGCCGACCGAGGCTCGGCGGTGCGCGCTACTGACGAAGCCGCTTGTAGTCCTCCGGCGTGTTGACGTCGATCGGCATCGGACAGGCGGTAATCGGCAGTTCGCGAACCTCGTCCACGTGCTGGCCAATCAGGTCGCTTAGCTTTCGGTCGGGTGGCCAGTCAGCGACATCTCTCAGGAGTCTCGCAGCGAAGACCGTCGGATGGCCGCGACGGCCCTTGTACGTGGCGACCAGGATGCCGGGACCCTTGCTCGGCAGCCGCCACGCTTCGGCGCACGTCGTGATAAGCCCTCCCGTGACTTCGGGTTGATCGCCCAGCAGGACCATCACGCCATCGCTCGGCGCGGTCTCGAAGCGTTGCCCGATCTCGGCGACGCCGATCTGGACGGATGCTCGCATGTCGCTGTCGGGGTCGTCGTTGATCACGACGTAGCAGTCCTCCGGCAGCCGCCCGCGGAGGAACTCCTCGACCAGAGGATTGGCGACGACGACGAGGCCGTCCACGCTGGAGTCGAGAACGGCGTCCAGGACCGTTTCGATGATCGTGCTCTCGCGGTAGGGCAGGAGCATCTTGGGGCGCCCCATGCGGCGGCCCTGGCCCGCGGCCAGAACCAAAGCGATGACGCGGTGAAGGTTCACGGTGATTCCTTTCAACACCCGACCGCGAAGGGGCCTTCCACGCGCGTCGGCTTCTCGACGCGACGCACCTGGACCAACTGCGCGACGATGCTGACGGCGATCTCCGGCACGGTCAGCGAGCCGATCGACAGCCCGCGCGGCGCAGGCACGCGGGGGAGCTTCGCCGGGGCGACGCCCGCGGCGGTCAGGTGGTCGAAGATCAACTTGACCTTCCGCCGACTGCCGATCATCCCGATGTAGCGGGCGTCCTGGCCGACGACCGCCTCCAAGGCTTGCTCATCGTGCTGGTGCCCACGTGTGACGATGACGACGTACGTGTTCGCGTCGATCCGTTGGCGACGCAGCGTCGCGCCGATATCGCCGACCAGCGGGACGATGGGCGACGGCAACCGCTCGCGGTCCATGAGGTCCGCGCGATCGTCGATGACAAAGACGTCGAAGTCCAGACGAATCGCCAGCCGGGCGACCTCCGCGCCAACGTGCCCCGCCCCCGCGATGACCAGCCGGGCCGGCGGCTCGATAAACAGCCGGTACTCGCCGGGCGCGCCCTGAATCAGAGCGCGGAACGGCACGACGGCCCCGCGGCCCTGCTCCAGCGTCGCGGCGGCCTGCCTGAACGCGGCCGCCTGAGCGGGATCGGCGATCGGCAATACCGCGACGCCCATGTGCCCGCCGCAGATCAGGCCGTCGTCCCAACCGAAGCTGTCGTCCAGGTTGAACGACAACAGCCGCGGCTCGTCCTGCCTGAGCAGGTCGACCGCCTGCCGTCGCACCTCGGCCTCGACGCAGCCGCCGCCGAGCGTGCCCTCGGTCTGCATGTCGTCGTGGACGAGCATCACCGCGCCCGGCGACTGCGGCGTCGAGCCCTTCGTCTCCGCCACGATGCAAACGGCCACGCGCCGCCCCTGCTCGACGCGAGCGACCAACGAACGAAACAAACGGATATACGAATTCACGTGTTCGTCCTTTCGGACAATACCGTAACAGGCGCCCTCGGTCTCTCGTCCTCCGTTGCGTTGGACGCCATCGTCTGGCACCGACCCCGGTTTTGTCTCCGCCGCGTCCAACAGACTCGATTCGCCGCGCCTTGAGCACCGCCAGCCTTGGCCGTCGGGCGGCTGGAACACGCACCGCGAGGGCTTCTATCAGAGCCCCGACCGTGAGGGAGGGGTCCTCGTACCGCTGGCGACTGGCGCTCGCCGACAAAAAGGTCTTCCACCAACGCCCAGGCGCTGACGCCCAAGCTTCAGTCTCGGCGGCACGGCGCATGGGCCGGCGGAGCCGACGAACGACTGTCACGAGGGGAACAGAAACCGCTCCCTCACGGTCGCGGCTCTGATCCCTAGGTACCCGCCAAACGCGTACCGAGCAGGAACTCGGCCGCTACTGAATACGTTGCGGGATCGCACACGGCGATTCTGACTCTGCACAATTGTACGGCACGCGACGGCCGTCGACCCAGGCTCAGACAGCCGCGGGCCTCGTCAGGCCGTGCCAGCCCCCTCAGATAAATACGCTGCTGCCCGACAGATTGCTCAGGCCGCTCGTGCGGGCCGGTACTGGTCTCGCAGCCGCGTCGCAGCCGATACATCCGTTGGATGGCCGTTTCATCGGATCAGAACGGGCGGACAGGCCGCGCGCTCGTTGCAGCCGCTTTGCTGTCGTTCTGCGCCGTCGCGATCGGCCTTCGCACCTATCGCACGGACGTCCCCTTCCAGAGCGGCGACTACGCCAGTATGCCGTACATGGTCAGCTACTGGTACGGCTGGTCCTGGGTGCTCGCGCACATCCACGGCCCCCTGCTGCCCGCCATCGTCCTGCTGTTCGCCAAGTCCGTCGTGGCCGTAGGCGCGGCGATGACCGAGACGCTCTGGCGGCTGCCGCTGGCGGTCGTCGGCACGCTGCACGTGCCCGTCGCCTACCTGTTGATGCGCCGTCTGGGGACGCGCACGCCGACGGCCCTGCTGGCCGCCGCGATGACGGCCGTCCTGCCTTCGCTGACGAACGACGCCCGGTATCCGTGGGGCTACGAGACGCTCGCCGTTTGCGTCGGTTCGCTGGCGATCTGGGCGCACCTGCGCGACCTCGATCGACCGACGCGGCTGGGCCGCTGGCTCGCCGGCGCGTGCCTCGGCCTGTACCTGGTCTCGCATCTCGTCATCCATGCCGTGCCGTTGGTCATCCTGACGGCGACGCTTCTGGCCCTTGGCTTCCGCCGCACGGTCCGCCGGTTCCTGCACCCTTCCATGTTGCTGCCTGTTCTGCTGGCCGTGGGGGTCGTTCTATTCGCCTTCTTCCAATTGCACGGCGGGATTCTGGGACGGATGAGCCGTCACGTAACCGGCGGCACGCTCAGCATCGGCGCCTCGTCCGTGACCGACGTGGCCCGCTATTGGGTTCATCATCTCGGGCCCGTCTGGGCGGCGTTCTGCGGGCTCGCCGTGGCCGTCGGCCTGATCCTGCTCGCGCGGGGAGATCGTCTCGGTCTGCCAGCGCTTTGGGCCGCGCTGTACTTCGTCCCGTTGATGGTCCTGCTAAACATCGAGAACATCGGCCGTCCCACCGTCTACATGTTGCAGGGGACCTACGCGGCGACATTGGCGGGCTGCGTCCTGTTGGAGCGGCTTGTCGGTTGGACGGCATCCGCTGCTGCGACGAGGCCGTGGCCGTTCGTCGTCGCTCGCGGCGCGTTCGTCGCCTTCGGCATCGCCGTCGTCGGCGGCCAGTTGATCGGCTCGGCGAGCAACCTGTTTACGCGATATCGCTGGCCGCTGCTGGCCGGCACGATCGACTACGGCCGGGCCGTCGACGATCCCGGCTTCAAGGCTGCCGGCTGGACCGTTCGCCGCCATGTTCCCGACGACGCGGTCGTCCTCGCGACGCACACGATGGTCGGCATGGAGTACCCCTGCGCCACGTATTACCTCGGCCGGCACGTCGCCGCGACGGAAGACACGACGGTCGAGCAAGAGCGCGCCGTCATCGAGGCCGTGCGCGGCGACATCGACGTGGCCGTCGTCGAACCGTCGTTCCTCGACCTGTTCGGCGAGGCGACCGGCTTCACGATACCCGTGCGCATTCTGCGGGACGGCCGCCCGATCCTCTACGTCGCCGCTCGCCGGGGCCTTGACGTGCCGTCGATGGACGTGGACGTGCGCCAGGCGAACGCAACCTACGACGAACAATGCCGCTTGGATTGCGTGCCGACGAGCATCGCTCGCCTGCCGCGAACCGCCGCCGTCAACCAGCGCATTCTGGCGATGATGCGGCAGGAACCGCACCCGTCGGAACCGACGGTCGCCATGACCAGCAAGCCGAGCCGGTCGCCGACGGGCAGCGCCGCAGACTAGGAACGGTGGAACGATGCCTGAACCATCTGATGCCGCCGCACCCTCCCAGACGATAGGTCGTTCGGAGCGCAGCCTTGACCGTCGTGCTGTCCTACCCGATGGCGAGTTGTTCCGCCGTCATCGATTGCGAAGCGGCGAACTCGTCGCCAGGCCCGCCGTCGAGACCGTCACGCGACCCCCTGCCGTGCCAAGGCTCGAATCGCCGCGGGACGACGACCGTGCGTCGCGCTCCGCTTGCGAGAAGTCCGCGCAGGACTTGAAGCTGCTCGTCTTGATCGTCGCCTACAACGCCGAAGAGACCATCGAATGGGTGTTGGACCGCATCGCGCCCGCGACCTGGCGCCGCATCGCCGAGGTCGTCATCTTCGACGACTGCAGCCGCGACCATACGTCGGACCGGGCCGTAGACTGGCGCTCGCGGCCGTTCGGCGACAAGGTTCGCATCTTCCGCAACCAGACCAACCTGGGTTACGGCGGCAACCAGAAGCGCGGCTACCGCTACGCGATTGAGCACGGCTTCGACGCCGTCGTCCTGCTCCACGGCGACGGTCAATATGCCCCGGAAGACCTCGACCGACTCATCGACCCCATCGCCGACGGCGAGGCCGACGCGGTCTTCGGCTCGCGCATGATGGAGAAGGGCGCGGCGCTTCGCGGCGGGATGCCGCTCTACAAGTTCGTCGGCAACAAGGTCCTCACCGCCTACCAGAACCTGATGCTCGGGCAGTCGCTGACGGAGTATCATTCCGGCTACCGCGCCTACCGCGTCGCCGCGCTCAAAGAGCTGCAATTCCTGCGAAACGCCAACGGGTTTCATTTCGATACCGAAATCATCCTGCAACTGCTCAACGCCGGGAAACGAATCATCGAGGCGCCCATCCCGACGTACTACGGCGACGAGATCTGCTACGTCAACGGCGTCCCCTACGCGGCGCGGGTCGCGATGGCGACGCTCCGCTATCGGCTCCATCGCGCGGGCCTGGGTTATTGCCCGCAGTACGAACTGCCGCCCTGTCAGCGCTACGCGTTCAAGACCGGCCGCTGGTCGAGCCATCAACAGCTCGTCCGCCGCATCCGGCGGTTTGCGGCCGGCCGGTCGCTGCGCATCCTGGACATCGGCTGCGGTTCAAGGAGCCTTGCCGACGTGCTGCGACGAGCAGGGCATTACGTCGTCGGCGTCGATGCTGCGTCCAGTCCCGACGAGGAAGAGGCGTTTGACGATTTCTTCGCGCGCGACCTGGACGGCGGGCTGGGCGACGTCGGCGACGTACCGTTCGACGCCGTTCTGCTGTCCGACGTGCTCGAACATCTGTCGGCTCCCGAGAAGCTCCTGCTGGACGCGCGCGAGCGACTCGCGGACGGCGGTCGCGTCTTCGCCTCCTCCGGGAACGTCGCCAACTGGTACATCCGCTTCCAGTTGTTGCTGGGCCGTTTCGAGTACACCGAACGCGGCATCCTCGACCGCACGCATTGCCGACTGTTTACGCGCGGCAGCTTCCGCAAGCTGCACCGAGAATGCGGCTTCCGCGTCCTGCACGACGGCACGACGCCGATTCCGTTCGAGTTCGTGTTCGGTGCCGGCCTGCTCGCAAGAGCCTGCGACGCCGTCAACGCCGGCGCGGCGAAGATTTGGCCGGGCTTGTTCGCGTATCAGGTCATGCTTGAGGCCGAGGTCGACCAGGATCATCCCGCGCCGCTCGTGCAGCACGACCAGATTCACCGCCGTTTCGACCCGTACCGCGTGCAGCCCGACGGGAGATAGACGCTACCGCCGTGGCGCTGCGGCGGGACGGCGGGCGGACCAAGA
>CAZERK010000193.1:0-6679 GCA_964514515.1 uncultured Planctomycetaceae bacterium | reverse complement strand
ACGTATGCCGTTTGCGTGCGCGCTCCCACGGCAGCCTCGAGGTCTGGGACCGGCGCGGGGAACTCCCGCACCTCCGTAATCAACTCCGGCCGTCCGGCTACGTCCCGCTCGAACGCACGCACGTAATGCACCTGACCCTGCGAGCCTTCCTTGATGCCTTCCGCCATCAAGTCTCCTGCCGCCTGATGACCGTCAGGGAAATACTCGAACGTACGGATGAGACCCTGACCGGCGCGGTCGGTGTTCTCCAGGCTGTCCCACCCTCGGCTGCGAAGCTCGGCCAGTCGGCCCTGCTCGTTGTACACGTAGAGCCGATCACCGCCGCATTGATGAACCTGCTCGTACTGGTCCCCCGTCTTTCGCCAGGTGCGGTCTCGCATGATGAACCCCGCCGGGTTCATTTCAACAATCCGCCGCATCTCAACTGTTTCGCAGTTGGACCCCCAGCTTGGAGGTGGAGGATCGTCACCCTCACCCGCACCCTCCCCCTGCTCCAGTGCGTCCTCGCACTCCGGCGTCCTGCTGTCGATGACCACTATGTGAAAGACCTCATCCAATCGAGGCACCGGCCAGGCGGCATCACCGAACAGACCGTCGCACAGTAAGAGAAACTGATACGGATAATGGTAAATCAGCTCGGTACCATCGATGTGCCGCCACTGCCAAGGCCAGTTCGGGCACGCCAGCTCAGGGTAGTCCGGCCATGCGCCACCCTCTGGCTCCGGGTACTGAACGAAATGGTAGAACGTGAAGATGCCGTTCTTGGGGCTGTCCTTGCGGCGGTCCACCAGGACCCGCCTCCCGGTGCTGACGCCCAGCGCACGCCGCTCGTCGAGGCCCGCCAAAGAGATGATGTCCCCCACGAACTGTCGTGTCTGCTCCTGGCCGGTCATGCCCGGGACGTGTACAATGCTCCATTCGAGCATGCGGACATCTGCCAACTCCTCGACGGTCTTCAGTTCCGCTTCGCCGGTCGCCGGGTCGATGAGCCGTACATCCGTGTTCGCCGGCAACTGCATGAGACAGTTCGCCACCGACGCCGAGGAAGTACACAGGGGTACTTCTTCCAGCTCGGCGGCGCGGGCAACTGCGTCGATCGTCGCGCTTTCGTATACGGTCTTCAGAAATACGCCGTTGTTGCGGGCCGCGCTTCCAAACTCATCCCGAACGCCATCACGATACAGGGTGTACGTGCGCTCGGGGGGCTCTGTCGCGTCGGACTCCGGGCGGCGCGTGACGGTTGCCTTCATTAGGCGTGTCCCGAACGTACGGTCTTGAGGGTCCTCCGGCCGCACCCACCAAGCGAAGAGCGCTCCCGCGGGACATGTTTCCTCACACCCATCAAGGTCCACCGGCTCGCTGTACATGTATCGGGCCTCGATGGACCAACGATGCCCACCAGCCTCCAACTCCTCGATGGCGGGGTGCTGGATGGCGTCGATTGCGTCCAATGAGGCCGCGCTGCAAAAGGGCTCGTAGCTCAGCGTCAGGCAATCCAAGCCGCCGGGGATATCGACGTCGCCCGGAAACACGTGAATCGTGTGCAGCATATGCTGGTAGAGCCACGTGGCAGGCCAATCGGGCCAGTAAGGGTTTGATTGGCGAAATTCGCGATGCGTGTAGAGCAACGTCCAGGCCGCGTCAGACTCGCGCGCGGCAAACAGCCGGACGCGTGTGATTTGCCCCTTCTCGTTGCAGTTCTGGCAACACTCAACGCAATCCGGCGTGGGTGACGTGTGGTCCACGCCGCAATAGCTGTGGAGATCGTCACAGTTCCATTGTCGCTGCCCGCAGTATTCGATCTGCACGCGGTTGCCGTAGCGGTCGGACATCTCACGGAGCAGCCCGTAGTAGGGAATGCCGTATCCGCCCTGAGGCCTCGGCAGATGCACGGAGACGCCGGCTTCCTCCCACACGTCTTCGTAATGGGGCTCGAAGACGTACGTGATGCTGCGGCGCTGGAGATACACGATAAACTTGCTTGGCCACTCAATCCAATTCCCATCGGCGTCCATCTCGCCGTCATGCTGGAGAATGGCGTCAAACCAGGGCGGTGCAACGTAGTTGTTCGTGCCCGGCTCGAACATGAAAGGAATGGCATGATGGGCGTCCGGAATTAGATAGCAACGCTTGGTCTCGTGCAGAAGCTCATACTCCCCTTGGCCCCACTCGGTGGCGAATTGCATGTCAATGAGCAGAATGGGATTCTCGCTCATCATCCAGAAATGCCCGTTCCAATCCCAGAACGCGCCTTGGCCGGGATGATCTCCGGTCGTGTACTGCATGCGGAGGTTCATCTGGGAGACGTTCTCGGAATAGGTCCGCACGTGCCGGAAGGTCGCCCCCCCGAAAGGAAGCTCGAAATCCACGGCCTGCAACAAGGGCATGCCCGTCACGAGGTCGATCAGGTCGTTGTGCATGATCCGCTCGCGGTAGGGCGACGGGCCTTGGAAGTGCGAGACCTCGCGCGAAACGAGCGCCCCTGAGCCTGCAACGGGATGGAGCTTGCGCGGCGGATAGTCTCCGGGGCCGAACGCCTGCCACAGGTCCAGGTTCAGCGGGAAGCCGCTCGACGGCCAGGGCCAGCCCGTGACGTGGCAGCCGATGGAGAACCAGCACTTGGATTCGAATTCTGTGGGGTCGTCGCTTTCGCACGTTTCCCCAGGCGGCACGGCCGGCCCTTGCGGATCGTCGCCTCCACGACAGCCCGTCGCCGGATCGTCCGCCACAACGTGCGACGAGCCGAGAAGACACAGCAGGAATGCTGCGACGGCGATGCTTCCAACAAGAGTCCTGCGAGCACAGGCAGACCGGGAACGGGAGTTCATGTGCATCCTCCTTTTCTGCTGCGCGATCGAAGAACCGACCGCTCGTAATGATCTGCGGCGCACCGTGCATACGTCTGCAAGAGACGATGTAAGGATATCACGACGGACGCGTGCTGTCAAGGGAAGTCTCCCTGCTCAACCAGCGCCGTGATACTACGCGCGTCTGTTGGTTGGGTGGCGATGCACGGGCGCCGAGAATCATGGGGGCTGGACGTGCAGCCAGGGTAGAGTCTGTCGTTAGCATCGGGCATTATAGTTTGCGATTGAGAGAAGCGAGATGAAACGAAGTCAACGCAATCCCATCCTGACGCGGGCGGATATCCCCGACGTGCCGCCTGACGTCGTGGACCCCAGTTCCGAGTTCAACCCGGGAGCCGTCTTCTTTGATGAACGGTATTTCCTCCTCTTGCGCGTGCAGACGCGCGGACGTGAGATCGTGCTCAGGGTCGCGGAGAGTGCGGAGGGCGAACGCTTCACCGTGCGGCCGGAGATCGTCAGGATTGCAGGGCTGGAAACGGTCGGCGAGCGCATCTACCACGTTTATGACCCGCGACTAACTCGTCTTGACGAGGCCGTGTACGTCGTCTTCGCGGCGGACACGGATGGGAGTTGTCGCCTGGCAATCGCCCGGACCCAGGACATGAGGCGCTTCGAGCTGGTCGGCTATGGTCGCGACCGAGATGTCCGCAACGGTGTCTTGTTCCCGGAGCGGTTTGGCGGCCGATACCTGCGGCTGGAGCGTCCGAATCGCCGGGTGCTGGACGGCGGCGTCACGAGCGGTTCGGAGATTGTGCTCAGCGAATCGGATGACCTCGTCGCGTGGCGCGAACTCGGCCCGGTGATGAGCGGTCGCTGGCGCTACTGGGACGAGATGATCGGCTCCGGCCCTCCGCCGGTCAAAACGCGCCAAGGCTGGCTGCACGTTTACCACGGTGTGGCCACACACTTCGCTGCGGCCAACATCTACCAGGCCGGCGTCGCGCTGCTCGATCTGGCGGACCCGAGCCGGCTTCTGGCGAGGAGTCACGACAATGTCCTCGAACCGCGCGAGATGTACGAGATGGTCGGGCAGGTGCCGAACGTGATCTTTCCCAGCGGCATGATCGTCGAAGCGTTCGACGCCGAAGGCTTTGCCGAACCGAGCAGCCTGGTCCGCCTGTATGACGGCGCCGCGGACACGGTTGTGGCGATGGCGACGACCACGATCACGGAGTTGCTCGGATCGCTCTACGCCTAACTTCGACGTTCGCACTTACTAGAACCATCCCAAAACCTCATTTCGATCAGAGCCATCCCGATAAATCGGGATCAGCAAGTGGTCTTCTCGCAGCGAAGGACTCCACCGCTCCCTGACCCTTGACATCACTACGGGAAGTCAAGGACGGCGGGCGCGGCTCTGATGGGTTCTGGGTTAGGTTCTAGTGTACGCATTGCACGCGAGCCCGGTTTTGGGACGGGCTCTCGTTGGCCATTGCAGGAATCACGTACACGTCTCCCATCGAGTCAGCGCCGCCGTCGCCGCGCACGCTGGCGCGGAGCAGGTAGCGTTTGGCGGGCTTGGCCGCTTCGATCGTCACGCGGCATTCGTTGTTCTGGTCCTTGTTTCCGGTGTAGCCGAGCTGGTCCGATCGGGCGATCACGGCGTCGTCGGCGCGTAGTTCGATCCATTGGATGGCCAGGCGGTTCACGCCGCCGGTGTAGGAAAGGAGGATGCGGTATTCGCCGGGCCGGGACAGCGCCGCCGTGATGTCCCATTCCTTGACGGTGAACGTTTCGCTGAGGTCTTCAGGCCTCCATTGCGCGACAGGCTCGTAATCCGGTCGCTCCAGCGAACGGTAGTTCACGTCGAGCACGTCCAACCGTTTCAAGTGCGCGCGGAGGCGACGGTCAAAATCCGCCTTGTCGCGACGGTCCTTGGGCGACCAGACAACCTCCGCCAGGGCGCACCCGCGCGGATAAGCCATGTACTCCATGTGCTTGGGATGCGGGATGAACTCGCTCCACAGTTGAAATTGCGCCCCGAGAACGTGTCGAGCCTCGGCTTCCGTCAACTCGGCGGGCACCGGCTCGAACGCGTACACCGCCTCGAGCGGCAGATAGCCGCCGATCGCCCGCGGTTCGTCCTGTCTCGGCCGGGCCTGATAGTAATCGAAGTAGGTGTGCGACGTCGGTGTCATGACCACGTCATGTCCCGCTCTTGCTGCCGCGATGCCGCCTTCCATGCCGCGCCAGGACATGACGGCGGCGTTGGCGGCCAGACCGCCTTCGAGGATTTCATCCCAGCCGATGAGCCGGCGGCCGCGGGTGGTCAGGAAGTCGTCGAACTGTCGGATGAACCAGGACTGCAATTCCTCCTCGTTCTTGAGGTCCAGCGCCTTCAAGCGCGCTTGCGCCTTGGGATTGCGCTTCCACGGCTCCTTCGAGACTTCGTCGCCGCCGACGTGGATGAAGCGGCTGGGGAACAACTCCAGGACTTCGCTCAGAACGTCCTTGAGAAAGGCAATCGTCTCGTCATCCACGTTGTAGACGTCCGCGCCCCACGCATCCAGGCCGGTCACGTCGCCGCCGGCCTGGCGGATTGGCTCGACGTTCCCGTATTGAGGGTAGGCCTGAATCGCCGCAAACGAATGGCCCGGAAGCTCGATTTCCGGAACGATCGTGATGAACCGTTGCCGCGCGTATTCGACGATCTTGCGTATGTCGGCCTGCGTGTAGTAGCCGCCGGGGCTCTGATTGATCGAGCGCGTCGCATCGGCCGGCTGCATCGAGGAGAAATCGGATCGTGAGGCGCAGTCCGTCAGCCGCGGATACTCGCGAATTTCGATTCGCCAGCCTGTCCCATCGACAAGGTGCCAATGAAAGACGTTGAACTTATGCAGGGCCATCAGGTCGAGGAACTTCAGCACGAACTCGCGCGGCATGAAGTGGCGGGCCACGTCCATGTGAACGCCGCGCCACGAGAATCGCGGCGCGTCGTCCACCTGCACGCAGGGAACCTCCCAGCGGACGCCCGTCACCACGGCTCGTCGGAAGATGTCTGCCGGCAGGAGCTGGCGCAGCGTCTGGATACCGTAGAACACGCCGGCCGGTGAGGCGCCCGTTATCTCGATCTTCCGGGACGACACGACCAGCCGATAGGCTTCCGCGGAGGCCGGTTCGTCGACGGCCCGCTGAGACGCAGCGGGCGCCGGCTCGCCGATCCGTGGGTCGATCCGCAGGACGATCGCATGGTTCGTCGCGTCCGAGGCATCGCGCAGCGGCAGACCGGTCGCGGGTCGCAGGTAGCCTCGCAGCAGCCCCGCCAGATCAGAGGAGGCTGGGTCGGCGACGATCCGCGTGTCAGCCGTCAATACGTGCACCCCTTCCAGCGGCTGGACGCGCACCGGCTGAGGGATGATCGCCATCTCCGGTGTCGACCCGAAGAGAAACTGGCACGTGGCGAGGAAGAACAGGGGGCAAAGCATGGGGGAACTCCGTCTGGTACGGCAATCTCGACCAGCCAGCGAGCGCTTCGCGAGGCCCTCCGGCTTGAGCCCCTGCCTGTAGCCTTCGCCAGAGCGCTTGTCAAGACGAGGGCGGCGCGGGATCGTGTTGCCAAACGTAGGCTCTGAGGTGAGTCGAGACACGCGTCAGCATATTCAGAAACTCCGCTCTCGCACGTCTCGCATCGGTCGGATCCCTTAGAGAGCCGTCGGCCTTGGCTGAGGGGGGCAATGCCCAGACGAGTCGCATCGCCTGCGGCGACCGGGTTGCCAGGCATGGAAGGCTGCCTAGGTAGTAGAACCTATCCCAAAACCCTCTCCCCGCCGGGGAGAGGGCAGGGTGAGGGGCGAGATCTGGAGCATTCGACG
>CAZERK010000192.1:3011-6684 GCA_964514515.1 uncultured Planctomycetaceae bacterium | reverse complement strand
CCACGCAGCGTCCCCGATGGCTTCCGCGGCCGCGTGGGTGGCGTGAGGGACGTGCTCAGCGGCGGCGGCCTGCTGCTGGCGACCGGGGCGCTGGCCCTGCCGGAGTTGCCTGGCATCGACCGATTCGTCCCCGCGATCCTTCTGGCGGTCGGCGGCGTCTTGTTCGGCGCGGGAGTCGTCGCTTTGCGGCTCCGCATGAAACGCGGCTGCTTCCGACCCGCCGTCACGTTTTGGCGGAACCTCGCGGTGTTTCATAATCGCCTCTTCGCCCGGGTTCGCCGCGAAGGCGTCTGCACGATTCCCGCCAGCGGGCCCGTCATCCTGGCCGCCAACCACCATTGCAGCCTGGATCCGTTCCTGTTGATCTCCACGTCGCCGAACCGCATGCCCAGCTTCATGGTTGCCGAGGAGTACACGCGATGGCCGCTCTTCGGCCGGCTCGTGCGGCTGATCGACTGCATCCCGGTCAACCGATCCAGCGTGGACACGGCGTCGGTTCGCGCGGCGCTGCGGCGCCTCGAACGCGGCGGGATGCTGGGCTTGTTTCCCCAGGGCGGCATCCAACACCCTGACGAGCCGCCGCGCGTGCAAGCCGGGATCGGCCTGCTCGCCTTGCGCAGCGGGGCGACGGTCGTTCCGGCGCACGTCTCCGGGACGCGCTACAGCGACGGCGTCGTCGCGCCGTTCTTGCGTCGGCACCGCGCCGTCGTTCGCTACGGCCGCCCGGTTGACTTGTCCGTCTGGCGAGGCCGCGAGAAGGACCGCGACGCCCATCGCGAGGTCGCCGAGCACGTCATGCAGCGCATTCTGGAGCTCGGCGGCGAGTCGCGCCGCTGCTGAAGCGCCGGTCCAGGCCAGGCTCTGCTTGCTTCGGAGCCGGGTTCGGCGTACCCGATGCACCGTGTTCATAGAACCCGGCTCTGATGTTGGCTGAGGACGAGGCGAGGCTTCGTTGCGCATCGTTCGCGGGCATGTTGGCGCCACGATTCAGGGCCCGGTTGCGGGAGTATTGGACGATCCCGCCTGACAGGCGGCGGCGGTAGACAAGCGATGCGCCGCGGAGTATAGGATGGGCCGCTGCGAGGACGCGATGAAGCTGTTCGTTCAAATCCCGTGCCTGAACGAAGAGGCGACGCTGCCGGACACGCTCCGCGACATCCCACGGCAGATCGACGGCATCGAGAAGGTCGAAATCCTCGTCATCGACGATGGCTGTACGGACCGGACCGTCGAGATCGCCCGCCGGCACGGCGTCGATCACGTCCTCCGTTTTCCCGGCAATCGCGGTCTGGGGCACGCCTTCTCCGCCGGCATCGACTACTGCCTGCGGCACGGGGCGGACATCATCGTCAACACCGACGGCGACAACCAGTACTTCGGCGGCGACATTCCGAAGCTGGTGCGGCCAATCCTGGAAGGCTGGGCTCATCTGGTCATCGGCGACCGCGAGCCGGAGAAGATCGCGCACTTCTCCTGGGTCAAGAAGAAGATGCAGACGCTCGGCAGCCGCGTCGTCAGCCGGCTGGCCAATCTCGACGTGCCGGACGTGGCCAGCGGGTTCAAGGCGTACTCGCGCGAGGCGGCCATGCGGCTGACGTGCTCGACGGATTTCGACCATACGGTCGATCACGTCATCCAGGCCGGGCGCAAGCGCATCATCACCGTCAGCGTGCCGATCCGCACGAACGAGAAGCTGCGGGAGTCCCGGCTGTTCACGAACATCTGGGTTTTTGTCAGCCATTCCGTCGGCATCATGCTGCGCGTGTACTCGTCGTATCGAGCGATGAAGATCTTCTCGATGGCTGGCGTCGTCACGTTCCTGTTCGGCTTCGCGCTGGGCCTGCGCTTTCTCTATTTTTTCTTCTTCACGCTCGACCACGCGACGCACGTCCAATCCCTCATCCTGGCGGCGATTTTGCTTCTGGCCGGCTTTCAGATGATCCTGACCGGCATCGTCGCCGACCTCATCAACGCCAGCCGGCAGGTGCTGGAGGACGCCTCCTATCGACTGCGACGGATGGAGTTGGAAGAGGCGGATCGCCGGCGATAGGCGAAGTTCTTTCCATCGCGAGCCGTTTCGTCGGCGCGGTGCGTGCCGCGGTCGCGCCGTGGAAGTCCTTCATGTCGGCGAGGGGAGAGCTCGCAGTCTTGCTCAGGCGTGTCCCAAGCCCGTTTACAGACCTGTTACGTACTCGTTGCCGTTGTTGGGGTAGACTATCCATTGGAGCCTGTGGCGGAGCGACCACAGACTTCGGTCGGGCGGTCACCGTTCACCGAAGCTGGCGGGACGGTCGGACGCTTGCCGGATGCTCGCGTCGCTTTCCTGCATCGTTGTTGAACGTCGCGTTGCGGGCGACAGTTGTGCGTACGTGAAGCAGAGGAGATTAGCCGTGAGTCGTCGTGGAAGATCAGGTGAAACGCGTGGTTGCTTGGGTTCTTCGTGTTTGGTTCTCGCTTGGGCGACGGTCTGTTTATTGGCGTGCGGCGCTGCCGCGCAGACGCCGGCGCAGTCCGGTGGAGCGGATGACAAGGGACGGCCCGGAGCTCCCGCACAGCCGCCGTCTGTGCAGCCGAAGGCCCCGCAACCTCCCGCCGCGCAGCCGCCCTCGTCGCAGCCGGCGGATCGGTCGCAGCACCCCGTGGCCGTCCAGCCGGCGGCGGGTCAGCCGCCGAAGGGTGCAACGGCGCCGAAGGCCCCCCGCAACCTTTCGCGTTCCCCCGCCGACATTCCGGACCCCACGGTGGTGCTCAAGCCCGGCGAGATGCCGGTGATCAAGTTAGACGGATCGGTCTTCGATTTCGGCCGCGTTCCCGAGGGGAAGGAAATCAAGCACGAGTTCACGTTCACCAATGCGGGGACCGGGCCGCTGGAGATTCTGAAGGTCCAGCCCACCTGCGGGTGCACGGTCACGGGGGCGTACGACAAGATTGTCCAGCCCGGCGGAAAGGGCAGGATCCCGGTTACGCTGCGCGTTGGCAAGGCGGCGGGGAAGACCTCCAAGAAGATCACCGTGTACACGAACATCGAAGGCGAGGGTCGAGAGGCGATTCTGATGCTGGCGGGTGAGGTCTGGGCGCCGTTGGAAGCGAACCCGCGTTCGGTCTCCTTCTCGCGGCTGGGTCCGGAAGAGGCTGCACGGGGCGGCGCTCGGCAGACTGCGGTTCTGACGAACAACACGGACAAGCCTGCGAAGCTGACGGACGTCCGCTGCAGTAATCCGTTGTTCACCGCAGAGGTGAAGGAACTCGAGCCGGGCAAGACGTTCGAGTTGGTCGTCACGTTGGCCCGTCCGCTACAGTCTGGCAGCGCGGGCGGGACCGTCGAGTTCTCGACCGGCTTGGAGGAGCAGCCGACGGTGCAGGTGCCCATCTACGCTTCTGCCTTGCCGGCGGTGGAGGTTGTGCCGAGCTCAGTTACGATTGCGAAAGAACGCACGGGCTCGCTGATGCGAAAACTGGTCGTTCGGAATAACCTGAAGCAGCCGCTCAAGATCAGCGAAGTCACACCGAGCAGCCCGCAGATCAAGGCGACGCTGGAGGAGGTGTCGTACGCGGACCTTATCCTCCACGTCGTCGATTTTTCCGATCCGGAATGGGCGGTCAAGGCCAGGGTGACCGAGGAGATCGCCTCCGAGCTTAAAGCGGAGGGCGTCCCGGTCATCCGGGTGTTTAA